>JAQVQF010000023.1 GCA_028701715.1 Eubacteriales bacterium
TTGACTCATATTCGGTGGGCAGCGTTCCCGTTTCCTGCGACACGGTGGTCATCGGCAACGCCGCGCTTTTTAAGGGCAACAACCCAAGGGCGGTGATATTGCTCGGCGTCAACGACGGAATTTTTCCGGCATCCCCCACGCAAAGCGGGGTTTTTGACACCAAGGAGCTGGGAGAGCTTGAAAAAAGGGGTATCAACTTGGAAGACGGCTTCGAAAAACAGCTTGACAACGAAAGACTGTTCTTTTATACGGCGGTTGCGATGCCTTCCGAGCGGTTGTTTTGCGTATATACGGAAGGGGAGGATAGCAGACCCTCCGTCGGCGCGCTCAGACTTATGAAGCTCCTTCCTTCGGCGTTGATGTCGGAATACGGCAAAAAAGCGGAGGAAACCGTTTTTTCTCCCGCTTCAGCACGGGAAAATTCGAGCTTCGCTTCCGTGTCCGCCAAGAAAATGCTTTTCGATATGGGGCTTGACGACGCCGGAACAATAAAGGAATTTCCGCTGTCCGACAAAAAAGCGGTTATAAACAACATAAACAGGAGCTGTATCGCATTATCGCCCACGAGTCTTGAAAAATATACATACTGCGGTTTTTCCTATTTCGGTCGTTTTGTGCTGCGGCTTGCCGAAAACAAAAAGGCAAAATTCGCTTATGCCGAAATAGGCAACTTCGTCCACAAGGTGCTGGAAATTTTTATATCCTCCCGTGTCGGAGGCGGCGCTTTCTTCGTACCCGGCGATGAAGAAATAGCAGAGGAAGTGGATAAGCTGACCGAGGAATATATTCTGTCCGTGTGCGGCGGCACGAGCGTCAAATCAAAGCGCTTCGGCTATACCTTGTCGAGATTGAAAATCACGCTGAGACTGCTTCTAAAAAACGTCTGCGAGGAGCTGGCGTCAAGCCGGTTTGTACCGGAAGGCTTTGAGGTTAAGCTTAACGGCGAAAACGCCGTATATACCGCCGGAAACGGACTTAAAATTAATTTAAACGGCAAAATCGACAGAATAGACATTTATAAAAAGGGCGGAAAAACCTATGTAAGGGTAGTCGATTATAAAACGGGAAGCAAGGTGTTTGACCGCAGGGCGCTCGATAACGGACTTGATCTGCAGATGTTTTTATATCTTTTCGCCTACTGTTCCGGAATAAAGGATGCGGTACCGGCGGGAGTCACTTATCTGCCGGCAAGACTGGAATGCAAAAAAGAAGACAACGGCGGGGAACCCGGGCTTGACTCTCTGACCGACAAGGCGTTCAAGCGCAGCGGGCTTATACTTCGCGACGCGGAAATCATCAACGCCATGGAGGCCGGGGACACAAAGCGCTTTCTGCCGGTCAGAATAAACAAGGACGGTCAGCTCAGGGCGTCGCCGTATCTTGCGGACCTTGAGGAATTCGGCAGGCTGAAGGAAAAAACCGAATCATACATAAAAAAGCTCGCGGGGCTTATAGCCGACGGAGTGATGGACGTTTCTCCGCTGAAGCTGGACAGCAAATATGACGCCTGCGCTTATTGTGATATGAAGGCGGTATGCAGGCTTTCAACCGACCGTTCCGCGGCAAGAAAACAAGGCTTTTTTAACGATTGCGAGGTGAACGGCAATGGCGAATGAAGTCGCTTTTACCCCGGCACAGAATGACGCAATAGCGACAAGAGGCAAAACCCTTCTTGTTTCCGCGGGCGCGGGCAGCGGTAAAACCACCGTGCTTACAAGAAGGATAATAGAGAGCATAAAGCGGGGCACGGATATTAACGACCTGCTTGTGGTCACCTTTACCAACGCCGCGGCGGCTTCGCTCAAGGACAAGCTGTATTCGTCGCTGCTTGCCGAATCCGCAGAAAACCCCTCGAACAGAAGGCTGATACATACAATCTACAATATACCCTCGGCAAAAATATCCACCATTCATTCCTTTTGCCTTGACCTTATTCGGAACAATTTCGCCCGTCTTTCGCTCCCGCCCTCCATGAGAGTGGCGGACAAAGCCGAAAGCGGAATACTGCTCGAAACCTGTCTTGAGGATTTGACGGACGAAAGCTTTGAATCCGGGGACGAGAGCTTTATAACGCTGTGCGACGCGTTCGCGGGCGAAAAAAGCCTTGACGGCTTCAAGGAAACCGTCCATGCCGTATATAACAGATATCTCGCCTTCCCCTTCTGGAAGCGTTATATCGGCGACGCCGTCGAAAGAGAAACCGTCCGCGTAAGGCTTGCGGAGGAACACGGTTTCATGAATACCGCCGCGGGCAGGGAAATCGCGGCGTTAATGAGGGAACGAATTTCAATGTTCCGCGGCGTGGCGAACGCTTTTTATGAACGGCTGACCGCCTGCGCGTATAAGGAAAACCATCTTAGAGCGCTTGACGGTATTTCGGACTATCTCTGCGGCCTTGAAGCGGTTTTCAGAAAAGAAAACGCAGGCTACAACGCGATAAAGGAATTTCTCAACACCCTTGAAATCCCAAACGCTTATACGACAGGCCTGCCCGAGGACGTTGCGGACGGGTATAAAAAACTGAAAGCCGTCATAATAAAAGAAATAAAGAGCTGGCAAAGCTGCTTTTCTCCGACCGAAAAAGAAGCCATAAACGATTACGGACGCGTGCTTGAGTTAAACACGCTTATGAACGGCTTTATCATACGCCTTGACGATAAATACGCGTCGGCCAAAAAAGCGCGGGGAATACTCGATTTTGCCGACCTTGAGCAGTTTACGCTGGAATTGCTCGGCGAACACACGCCGGGCGGTGTGGTCAGGTCGGAGCTGTGCGGCGAGATACGAAAAGGCTTCGCCGAAATATATATTGACGAATATCAGGATATAAATCCGCTGCAGGACATGATTTTTCGCCTTTTGTCCAAGGAAAACAACCGTTTTATGGTCGGCGACGTAAAGCAGTCCATATACCGCTTCAGGAACGCGAAGGCGGATATTTTCCTCGGATATTTGAAAAGCTTCCCGACCCTTGACAAAAACGAAAGCGAAGCCAAGATTTTTCTCCCGGAAAATCACCGCAGCAAAAAGCCCATACTCGATTTCGTAAATCTGCTGTTCGATTCGCTTTATACTGAGGAAAACATGAACGCCTCCTATAAGGAAGAAAGGCTAGTGTATCCCGATAAACCGGTCGGCGAGCCGTTCCCCGTGTGCGTTAATATTTTCGGGGAAGGCGAGGACCCAGCCGCCGATGAGGCGGAATACGTTGCCGACATGATATGCCGTCTTGTAAATGCCGGAGAAGGCGGTAAAAAGTATAATTACGGGGATATGGCGCTTATACTCCGCTCCGTCGCCACGAGCGCCGTCGAATACGAAAGAGCGTTTACCAAACGCGGCATACCCTATTCGGTGGCGAAAAGCGGTGATTTTCTGACGGAACCGGAAGTGCTGCTTGCGCTTTCCGTGCTCCGCGTTATGGACAATCCGCTTGACGACATTTCGCTTGCGGCCGCCATGCGCAGCCCGGTGTTTTGCTTTACCGCGGACGATCTGTATGCGGTTAAGCGTTATTATGCGCGCGAATCGCTCTACGACTGTGTCGTAAAATGCGGCGCCGATTATAAAAGATTTTTAAATAAGGGGAAAAAGTATAAAACAAGCGTAGATTTCCGACGAATAAAACGCATCGCACATCCTTTTATCGTCAGCGGAACCGCCGCGGGCGAAAGACCTGACACCGTAGTCAGAAAGAAATGCCATGATTTTCTGACAAAGCTCGAAAAACTCCGTCGTTCCGGTACGGAAGCGCCGACAAACAGACTTATTTGGGAAATGTATATGAAAACGTCGCTTGTTTCTCTTTGCGCCGCCGATGAAAACGGAAAGAAAAAAAAGCAAAACCTTTATACCCTGTATCAATACGCTCTCGATTTCGAACGTTCCTCTTTTAAAGGACTTTCCAGCTTTTTAAGCTATATAGGCGATATCGCCGATTCCTACGGAGCGGATTTGGCAAGCGATAGCGGCGACAAAAACAGAGTGAAGATAATGTCGGTGCATAAGTCCAAAGGAATGGAATTCCCCGTCTGCTTTGTGTCGTCGCTCGGCAGAAAGTTCAACAATACCGATATTTCGGCGAAATATATCGTCCGCGATGACGGGTTTGTCTTTTATAATCTGCGCAGGAATAACGGTCTCAGCGAATATATGCCCCTTGTCAAGAAAGCCGCGGCGTACGAGGAAAAGAAAGCGCTGTACCGCGAGGAGCTGCGCTGCCTGTATGTGGCGCTGACGCGCGCCCGGGAAAGGCTGTTTGTAACCGGCAGGGTTAAAAACGTCGGCGACGATTACGGTACGGAGGGAAAGGGCTTTTTTGAATCCGGATGCTTTATGGACTGGATATATCCGATATTGAACACCTCACCCAAGCTTTGCTTTACCCTGCGGCGGGAGGCGATTATTTCCGAAAACCGAGGAAATTCGGAAACAGCTGAAAAAACGGAGCTTATACCCGACAGCGTTTTCGCGGACGCGTTGAATTTCGTTTATCCTTACGGCGGCGGCTATAGGGTGCCGGCGAAAGCGGCCGTGTCGGAGCTGAGAAAGGGAATACTCGAAGACGGCGAATACACCCGATCGATAGCCCGCGGCGAGGCGGGAAAAATCCCCTGTTTTATGCCTAAGCAAAGAGATTACTCTTCTGTGGGAACCGCAACGCATCTTTTCATGCAGTTTGCGGATTTTGAAAACGTCGATAAAAAAGGCGTGGCGGCGGAAATAGAAAGGCTTGTGGGAATTAAGATGATTACCCCCGAGGAAGGAACGCTTATCGACGTTAAATCGGCGGAGGAATTTTTTAAAAGCCCGCTTAAAAAGCAAATATCCGAATCCCCCGCGGTATACCGTGAAAAACGTTTTAATCTTATCGAAAAATCCTCTCTTGTTTCGGACAAGGACGGCGAGAGCGTTATGATTCAGGGTGTTATAGACTGCTTTTTCCAAAACCCCGACGGTACATATACAGTGGTGGATTACAAGACCGACCGTCTCCCGCGGGAAGGCGGAGAGGAAATTCTGATCTCGCGCCATTCCCTGCAGATAAAATATTACTGCCGCGCTGCGGAGAAAATAACCGGTAAAAGGGTGAACGGCGCGTATTTATACTCGTTTTCGCTGGGGAAAGCCATAGAGGTGGATTATGAAGGATAAATTTATAGCGCGCTTCACATTGGCGGGAGCGGCGCTTTCGGCTTGTGAAATTCCTGCGGAAAAAAGGCTGGCTTTCGCAGAAAGCGGGGATATAAAAAACTCCCTGTCCGTTTCGGACGGGGAGCGCGTCATAGGCTATGTAATCGGCAGCGAAGCGGCTTTGATAAAAGCCTTCCTCGCGCGCGGCGTTAATATGTACGGAGTTTACGACGGCAAGGTGGAGGAAGAACAAATCGACAGACATGTGATAAAGGTTTTTTATATACCGGAGAGAATATAATTTATTTATTTAATGTTTATTCTTGATTATATAATTTTCGGTACAAGGTCAAAGCCGCGTCGGTTTTAACTGTGTTTTCCCGTTTTTTATTATTTGCTTACGCGTTTGATTTATTGCTTCGCAAACTTTTTTGCCTCGGCGACCGCCATTTCGTCGCATCTTTCATTTTGCGGATGTCCGTCATGTCCCTTGATCCAGATAAATTTAACCTTATGCTTTTCCAGTAAGGGGAGCAGCTGTTCCCATAAATCCACATTTAGCGCCGGCGTTTTGCCGGCCTTTTTCCACCCCTTGGATTTCCAGGAATAAACCCATTTCTTTTCTATCGAGTCGATAACATATTTGGAATCGCTGTAAACGGTTACCTCGCAGCTTTCCAAAAGCGCGGACAACGCGGCAATCACGGCGGTAAGCTCCATGCGGTTGTTGGTGGTGGCAGCAAAACCCGCCGAAAGCTCTTTTGTTTTTCCGTTATGCTCAAGTATGGCGCCGTAGCCTCCCGGTCCGGGATTGCCGCTGCAGGCGCCGTCGGTGTATATGTTTACTTTTTTCACTTGATTTTAATCATCCTTACGTCTTTTCCGATAAAACGCATCGTTGTGAATTCGCCGAGAATACGCGAAAACAAACGCGCGTTGTAAACGCTCTTCAATTCGGACAGGTCATAATTGGTTGAAATTATCATGGGCTGTCCCGAAACGATTCGGCGGTCGATAAGTCCGGTAAGCGCCGAAATATTGAATTCGTTTTTAACCTCCACCCCAAGATCGTCTATTATTAAGAGCTGACATTTGTAATATTTGTCGTCGGCGTCCGCGTCGGAGGTAAAGGATGCCTTGCGGCAATCGGAAATTATCCTCTGCGACGATTCGTAAACAACATAATGACCCTTGCCCGCGGCGATATGCGCTATAGCCGCCGCAAGATGCGTTTTTCCGAGCCCCGTACCGCCGTACATAAGGATATTTACGCTGTCCGGGGTAAAGCTTTCGGCATAGCTGCGGCAGGATTCCAAAACGCCTTTCATGGAAGAATCCGTACAGTAATCCAGCGAAAAGGTGTCGAAAGTGCAGTCTGTCAGACCCTTTCCCAGCACCGTTCTGCCCATTGCCGACTCGGCTTCGATTGCTTTCAGACAGGCGCATTTTTCAAGCTTAACAAAGCCCGTGTCGTTGCATACGGGGCAAACAAAACGCGGGGTGTCGAAGTTTTCGGGGTATCCGAGCGAAACGAGAATATTCTTCCTCCTTTCACGCAAACGCAGGCAGCTGCTTTTAACCTCATCCATTTTATCGTCGCTTTTAGCGGCATCGAGCATTTCAAGGGTTATATCGGCAAGCCTTTTGTCAATGGAGCTTATTTCGGGCGATATTTCATGCAGCAGAGCCGTCCTGTCATCGGCTTCCCGTATGGCCTTGTTACGTCTTGCGGAAAGAATCTCGCCGCTTCTCGGAGATGTCAATTCCATATCATATGCCGCCTGCCTTTTTAAATTTTTTTCGTTCGTTCACCCTAATTTACCCCTCTTTTCATGGCTGCCTCAATAAATTCGTTGATATCAAAGCTGTCCGCGGGAAGTGTTTTCGCACCCTTTGAGCGTTGATTCTGTGTTTTTTGCGCGTCCTCTCCGCTCCTTACGCCCCGTTCATGCCAGTCGGTGAGTATTTTGTCAAGATAAGGGAGCTTCACTTCTCCTATCATGTCTATCATCTTTTCATACGCCGTTTTTATCACGTCGAAGGGAAGGTCAAAGTCGGTAAACCATCTTGTTATATAGCTTTCCTCTTTCGCGGAAAGCTTTCTCGCTCCGAAACCGCATAGCGTTATGAATCTGCTTTTCATATCCTCATGCTTTTGCTTTGCGGAAAGAGTCGCTTCCAGCTTTTCGTAAGTATCCACGCCCTCATCGTACAGGGAAAGCGCGGTTTGGGTTATGTAACGCATATTCGCCTTTCCGCGTGCGACGGCGTATGCCACCAATGTGCAGACAAAATCGGCGCCCAAGCCCGAAAAATGATAAATATTGTAAAGCAGACTTATATCGTTTTTATTAAGAACCTTACCCAGCATTTCCTCCACGGTATCCTTGAGAGATGCGAAATCATGCTCGTCCTTCATGGCCTGAGCCAAGGTTTCACCGTCATAGCTTTGTATAAGACCAACCCTTTTCGGCGCGGCTGCGGTCTGCTCTCCGCCGGAAATCAATCCCGCTTCGATCCAGAATTTAACGGCGTCCTCAAAATCGGCAACGGAAACGCCGATACCTTCCGAAGCCGAGGTCAATTCAAATTCACATGTGCTCATGCAGTAGACGAATACCTTAAGCTGCGTTTCGTTTATCTTTGACAAAAGAGGTATTATTTCGCCCGGCATTATAAAGCTGTCGTGAGCTGTGCAGCTTATTTTTATGTTTTTCATCAGCCGCCTCCGATATGTTGCTGTTATACTGTTGTCGCGTTAATCGCATTTATTATGATATAATATTTTATGCCCGAAAACCCGTCGGCGTTATGACGTGATAATATCCTCATGCGGATAAACCGAAAGAGAGATATGGCTGTTTTCGGCGCGGCTGCCTATAATATCCACCGTGTAGTTTACGTCCAGCCTGCCTCCGGTTTTGGATATGGTGTTTTTCAGCTCCTTGGTGCGAATGCGCAGCTCCATCGGAAAATATCCGTTGCAGAATACGCAGCTGTGCGTTTTGCCTTCCTCGAAAATCATGTATGTACCGTTTCCGCCGCCGTGATTCATGGCGATCAGCTTTTCGCCTATCAGCTTGACGGTGGTTATCGCCGCGTCCCCGTCGGGGGCGCTTTCCATATATTCAAGGCGGAGTCCGCCGCGGGTGGCGTGTATAAATCCGTAAGCCGTGGTTTCGCGTGTTTCGGTTTCGCCGGAACCGTCGATGGGATTGCCGAGCAGCTTTTCGGTTTTTATATTAACATTAACCGGGATTTTCATATTTATGACCATTCCTTTTAAGATACTTTTTGTCCGAAAACAAAGCTTTCAGACCGGTGTTTATTCGATATTTATTTTAAAAACCCTGTCGGATATGTCCTTGCCGAGGTAAGCCCTGCCGTTTCGGGCAAAAAACTGCGGATCGTCGGTAACATAAAATGTTCTGTTTCCGCCGTTTCCTGCGTCAAGGCGTTTCTGTTTGATAAGCACGCACAGCGAATTTGCCGCTTCTTCCGCGGAATTTATAAGACAACTGTGCGGCAGCAATTCGGAAAACAATTCCGTAAGCAGCGGATAATGGGTGCAGCCCAGAATAACCGCCGCGGGCTTTTGCGGTATAATGTCCTCAAGATATTCGCCGACAGCAATGCTTGCCAGCTTGTCGCCGGGGGATACCCTTCCGTTTTCCACAAGCGGAACAAGCAGGGGACAGGCGCGGGAAATAATTTTTACATCCCCGCCGTATTTTAATATCTCCTTTTCGTATGCACCGCTTTTAACGGTTGCGGAGGTGCCTAAAACTGCTACAACGCCGTTTCCGGCGGACGCGGTTTCGTATGCCCTTCTTGAAGCGGCTTCCACCACTCCGACAATGGGAACGTCAAAGCTGTTTTTAAGCAGCGGCAGTGAATTTGATGAAACGGTACCGCAGGCGACAAGTATGGCGTTCACATTGCGTGAGATAAGAAAGCGGCAGTCCTGCAGGGCATATCTGTCGATAACCTCTCGGCTCCTTGTGCCGTAGGGTACGCGTGCGGTGTCGCCGAAATAAATAATGTCGCAATCGGGAATTGCTTTTTCAAGCGCTTTAACCGCGGTAAGACCGCCTATGCCGGAGTCGAACACACCAATCATTTTCCCGCCTCCGCGAGCGAAATCAATTCGTCGAGCAGCCGGGAATGGTCGCGTCCCTCGCACTTCATCAGCTTGGGATACATTGATATCGCCGTAAAACCGGGGATGGTGTTGATCTCGTTGAACACCACTTCTTCGCCGTCCACAAAGAAATCCACTCTCGCCAGCCCCGAACAGTCGAGAGAGGCGAAAATTGTTTCCGCGCTGCGACGCACCTTCTTTGAGGCGGTTTCCGATATCCCGGCCGGTATGTAAAATCTGGCAGTATCGGTGACATATTTGGTATCGTAGTCATAAAATTCGGCCTGAGGATCGATTTCCCCGCAAAGGGAAGCGAAGGGAGCGGTGTTTCCTATCACCGCGACCTCGATTTCCTTACCCTTCATGGCTTTTTCTATGAGTATCTTGGTATCGTATTCAAACGCCTTCAGTATTCCCGCAATAAGCCGGTCGCGGTCTTTTGCTTTGGTGATACCCACCGAAGAGCCTGCGTTCGCGGGCTTGACAAAAACCGGATAACCGAAAGCCTCCTCCGCCTTAAGCGCAAAGGCCGTATAATCGAAATCTTCTTTATTTCTGGCGAATATAAAGGGCGAGGTTTTTATCCCTTCGCGTTCGCACAATATTTTGGCCGCGACTTTATCCATGCAAACAGCCGAGGAATAGGTGGAACAGCCTACGAAAGGAATTCCCGCAAGGGTTAAAAGCCCCTGAACCGTGCCGTCCTCCCCGTTTTTGCCGTGCAGGACGGGGAAAGCGCAGTCGATGCGGATTATGTCATATTTTTTTCGGGATTTATCGAGTGCCATTATGCCGTGGTGAAGAGCGCAGGGCGAAAGCACCGCCGGTATAAGAGACTCGGTGTCGTTTTCCCATGTGCCGTCCTTTATTTTATCCGCGGCGCCTTCATAAAGGTACCAGGCTCCCGATTTGGTTATGCCCATTTTGTGGATTTCATATCTTTCACCGTCAAGGTTTTCTGCGACAAACGAGGCGGAAACACGGGATATTTCATGCTCCGTGGACACGCCGCCGTAAAGAACGAGAAGCTTCTTTTTCATGTTATATAGAATGTCCGGGTTTCAAATATACAAATATGTATAAATACGGCCCGGGCGGAGCCTTCCTTTCCGTTTTAATTCGTTGGTATTGGATTGTTTTCGTATAGCGTTGCATATAAGCATTTATATTTGTTTGCTCTTTACTATAGCACAGAAATATTCGGTTGTAAAGGTAAAAAGTTGTAAAGAATCTGAGCGTTTATTTAAATAAAGGACATAAACCGCCGAGATTATTTTTTCGTTTTCGGAATACGGCGTTTGTGCTGAAGATGAATGCCTATATGTCCGATACCGAGGAGCACCACGGAAACGATAAGCCAAATAACCCTGCCGTAAATGCCCAGCAATAAAAATGCGATAACCGGCAGCGTCGCTCCTGCGAAGGGTATGCCGATAATACCGCTGTAGAAGTCCTCAAGCGTTTTTTCGCTGCGAAAATATCTTATCCACCAGATTTCATAAAGCACCATCAGCCCCGCCGACACAATCAGCCAGCAGGACCAAAGCGACCATGCGGTGATATTGAAGTCGGAAAAAACAAGAGCGGAGCAGGTCACCAGGAATTGACCGGCGCGTTCGATCCTGCGAAGAGCTTTGCTTTCGTGCGTCGTATCGTAACCCTTCGGTTTATGCCTTATCCACAGCAGATTCGGGATAAAGAGCATTATCAGGTAAATCATCCCGATATATGAAAAGCCTATATGTCCGAACATAATTTCACTCCGTTTTATATATTTGTCATTTTCGCATACAACGAGGGCATGATTAAAACCGGCTTGCCGCCGTTGCCGCATATTATAACATAATATGTAACAAGTGTCAATAAAACCCTGAGAAACAAAGTCGATTTTGCGTTTTGTAAATAAAAAAGCTCGACCGATACAAGGTTACGGATAAAAAAACCGAAAAGAAGTAATATATGTAGTAATACAATATTACAGAAAAAAAGGAAGATTTATGTATGGACGAAGAAAAAACCCCGGATATACCCGAAAGCAAAGCGGAAGAGGTTAAAATCAGCGGGGGAATAACCACAAAATCAAGCGACGGCAGGATACACGCGTTGATAATCGCGGGACTGGTGGAAGGACATTACGCCGCGGCCGACCAGTCGAAATCCACAAAATACGAGCAGTGTATCCCGGCGCTGGTCGCGGTCGAGGAAAGCGACGAAATAGGCGGGCTGCTTGTGCTGCTAAACACCATAGGCGGCGACGTGGAAGCCGGGCTGGCTATAGCCGAGCTTATCGCCGGTATGACAAAGCCCACTGTATCGCTGGTGCTGGGCGGAGGTCACTCCATAGGCGTACCGCTTGCCGTGTCAACAAAAAAGTCGTTTATCGTTCCTTCGGCTACCATGACGCTGCATCCGGTACGCACAAACGGGCTTGTGATAGGCGTTGCGCAGTCGTTTGAATATTTTGCCAAAATGCAAAAACGCATTATACGCTTTATCACATCCAACTCCAACGCAAAGGAAGACGAGCTGTACCGTCTGATGATGAAAACAGATCAGATGACAACGGATATCGGCGCCGTGCTCGAAGGAAACGACGCTGTTAATATCGGGTTGATAGACGAGGTGGGCAGTCTCGGCACGGCTATTGCGGCTCTCAAGGATATGATCCGGCAAAGCAAAAACGAAAATAAGGTAAAGTAAGATTTTATCCGCCGTATAATTTTATATTTTATTCCATTATTAAGTCATTTATCGGCGAATTATGTCTTGACAAACAAAAAAGCGGAATATATAATTAAGTCGGTTATTATGTCAACCGGGAGGGCAAGCTTTTGAGGGCAATGAAAATTCTTTCGGTCATAATGTGCTTTTCCGTGCTGCTGATAATGACAACCTCGTACGGAGCGGCGACCGATACCGCTGTCGGTGACATAAACGGCGACGGAAAAGTGGATTATGACGACGCGTACCTTATATTCAATTATGTCGCGGGCAGCGGCTCTCTTTCGTTGTCTCAGCTTGAACACGCGGACATAAACGGCGACGGAAAAATAACCGTTGCGGATGCGGCGCAGGTTTTTCATTTTGTGTCGGGTTGTTTTTCGGCATTGCCGTATACGCCGAAAGGCTTCGGCAGGCTTGTCGTGCTCTCCTATCCGGACAAAACCGAATATACCGAGGGCGAAAGCCTCGATATGTCGGGCTTTTCGCTGGCTGCGGCATATGAAAACGGTCAGACCGAGATTATTGAAAACTATTCCTACAGCGGTTATTCATCCACCCCCGGGGTAAAAATAGTCGTCGTAAGCCACAACGATGCGAAAACGGCTTTTACCGTTACGGTTTTTCCCGCGGATGTCGCCGGGATAGAAATAACCAATCCTCCGGTTAAGCTCGTTTATACCGCGGGTCAGGCTCTTGATCTTACCGGTATGAAGATAACAGCGGTTATGGCCGACGGAAGCAGAGTGTCGGTCACCGGCTATGTCGTAAGCGGCTTTGAATCGCAGCCCGGGACATATACGCTTACGGTTACCTACCGCTTACGAAAAGCGTATTTTGACGTGACGGTTATCCCCGGCTGAGGTTTTTCGGAATACAATTCTATCATTAAAAATATTAATAGAAAAAATCGCGGATATGAATTTGTTTGCGGTTTTTTTTATTATTTACTTGACAAAATTGCATACAAATGATATACTTAACATCGATTAATTAGGAAATTATTCCTAAATAAACGAAAGGAAGAAATATTATGAGAAAATTCATGGCACTTGCGCTTTCCGTATTGCTTGTAGCCGCGTGTTTTGTCAGCGTGATCGCCACGGCAGTGGAAGATACCGGATTCCGCGTTTCCGCTTCCTCGCCGGCAACCGTAGCGGCCGGGCAGACATATGACCTGACCGTGAAAATCGACACCTTGCCGACACTTGAATCCGGTCATGTGAGCGCGATTGCGTTTAAAGTCGGCTTTGACAAATCTCTTGTCTCTATAGCGGTTACGACAGGTAAATCCGCTGATTTTACAACCACCGCAACAGGTTTGGATGACATAGTCTCAGTAGAAGACGGATACATCGAAGCTACATTTATGGACTATTCCTTCGGCGACAAATTTGCCGTCGACCAGACCATTACCTTCCATTTCACCGTTAACGCGGCAGCCGCAGCGGGCGCGGAAATCGACTTCGACGTTTATGACGTTCAGTACACGGTCGGCACCGCTATGACCACCTTTATCGACGGCACGGGCGTCGACTGCCAGTCCGCGATTCCCTCGAACCCCAACGATCCCGATCTAACCGATCTTTGGGACTGCTTCAATGCCGACGGCTTTTCGCTTGTCAACATAGACAGCGGAGTATTCCAGAGCGGCGGAAAAGCGGATACTTCCTCTTATAAATTCCAGGGCTATTGCGACGGCGAATTTCTTTACGGCGCGATCGTAACCCTTTACGATCCTATCGGCGACACAACGGATTACGGCAACAGCAAAGGCACCAACGTACGTCTTTGGTTCCGTACCAACGGCGCCGCTACCATTTATACTCATTTTGCCGATATATCTTTCACCGGCTATGAATCGAATCCGGTTCTCGGCGGAAAGAAAAATTCTTCACTTACCACAAACGCTGCGGTAGACCTCATTGCCACAGACGGAATTGTGACCGAAAGCGTTGCCGAAGAGGGCTATTGGTTCATCCAGTATAAAATTCCTCTCGCAAACATAGAAGCCAGCAGCACCTTCCAGTATTTTGTGTGCGTTTCCAACGGCGTTGACACCGCAAACGATATACAGAACGATGCTTTGTTCTATCCCGCGATTCCTGTCGTGGAAGGAGATCGTCTCGCAAACTTCCCGTACAGGCTTTGGAACGACAGCGCGATTGTAGTGCCTCTTAAGGGCGTAACCTCCTCCGCTGACGTTATATTTAACTCTTCCAATCTGTATAAGCTTTCCGACGGCGTATATGCGGACGACGCTACCGCGTTCAGCGACGAACGTCTTGTGAGCTTCCAGTGGGAAAACTTTGACAAAACGGAAGGAGCCGAAAACGGCACCCGTGAATTTACCCTTCTGCTTGATCTCGTAGACCAGAAAGGCATCACAGGCGTGAAAATCGGCGCATATAAGGATCTCAATTCCTTTATTAATCTTCCCGTAAACGTTAAAATATACTTATCCAACGACGGTGTCAACTATGTGTATCAGGCAACCGGCTCATGGGCTTCCTCCGTTGAAGGCCTTGTAAGCGCTGCCGAAAGAGATTCCGGTCATCTCGGCGCCTGCACCTACACCGCCAACTGGAGCACAAGGACAGCCCTTGAAGCGCGTTATGTTAAGCTTGTTCTCACAATTAACGACGAATGGGTATTCCTTTCCGAAGTGGAAGCCGTAACAACCGAAGGCGCAACCCACGCCGTTGATGAAGTTGAGCTTACCGGAGTAAACTGCCCTATTACCAGCGAATCGGTTGTTGTCCTCACAAGCGTGGTGGGCACCCTCGACATGGGCACCTATAATTCGGAAACGACAACTCACACATATGCCGCAGGCGATTACGGTCTTGTTTCGGCAGGCGTTTTAACCTGGGCTAAGTGGGATGCCGCTAAAAAAGCCTATGTGGTTTATCAAAACGAAGTTAACCCCTGGCCCAATACACGCCAAGGCACCATCACCATAGCGGAAGACGAAATTCTTATAGCTTCCGTTTCCAACGGCGCTATTCCCGCGCTGGGCGCCGGTAACAAATGGGTTATGTGGCATCTTGAGGTTGGCACGGAGCTTCATATTTATAACGATATTATTGCAATAGGAAAAACCGTTGAAGGTAAACGTCAGCGTGTTTTCAACTTCACGGCTCCCGACTACGCTCCCGCCAATACAACCACAGATGTGGGTATAATGGCGATTGACGAATACAATTTCGAAGGCATTACCTCCATACATACCTCGGGTACCTTCAATTCAGCATGGAGAGCCGCCGCACTCCTCGAATACGACTTCAATTATGAAGCCTTCAAGGTTATCGCCACCTGTCCCTCCGGTGCCACTGGTCCCGACTGGACAATAGGCGAAAATCAGATCGTCGTCGAATCCAACGGCGGCAATAACTGGCCGAGCCTCTTTGCGGGAGCAACCGGAACCGAATGGTATTATGACGGCTCCAACGCCTGGGGCACTCCTTATTCCGAATGCCCGAGCTTCATAAACGCTAAAAACGGCGCTTGGTTTGACGCAATCAGCAGCATGACCGTAGGCAGCTATTATAAGCTTGTGGGAGTCGACTTCAGCAATCCCGAAGTCATTTCCAATTATGCTATAGAACCTTCCTACGACTATATAACCTATAACGATGCGTATGCAACCTACACCTATCTTACCCCGTTTAACG
>JAQVQF010000024.1 GCA_028701715.1 Eubacteriales bacterium
ATAAATACAAGAGCGCTTTACCGAAAAGGGAAAAGCGCTCTTTTTGAATGGTTTTTATTATACCTGTGTGTCTTCGGCTTCGTTATCCGCGGCATTGCGGTCGTCCGCGACATTGCGGTCGTCCGCGGCATTGCGGTCGTCCGCGGCATTGCGGTCGTCCGCCGCGGCGTTTGCCTTGGCGATATCCTCATCCGAAGCTTCTTCCGGTTCAAGCAGCGCTTTTATGGAAAGGCTGACTCTGGTTTTATCGTCGTCGATAGCCGTAATTTTAACATCCATCCTGTCGCCGACCTTGAGAACCGAGGCGGGATTCGGAACAAATTTACGGCCTATCTGCGAGCAGTGAATAAGTCCGTCCACACCGGGAACGATTTCGGCGAAAGCGCCGAAGGGCATAATGCTCACTATCGTTACGTTTACTATATCGTCAACCTTGTAGGTGTCGTTGAATATCTTCCAGGGGTTGGATTCCTCTGTCTTATAACCTAAAGAAATGCGTTCCTTTTCACGGTCGGCTTCTTTTACGAACACCTCGACGGCATCACCGGGCTTGAACAGCTCCGCGGGATTTCGAGGTCTGCCCCAAAACATTTCCGAAACATGAATCATACCGTCGGTAGGACCTATGTTGACGAAAGCGCCGTAGCTGGTGACAGAACGCACCGTGCCCTTTATCTTTTTGCCTATTTCAAGCGTTGAATAAAAATCGTCGAGGATTTGCTTGCGTTCCGCTTTTTTGGCGGAACGGATAGAGCCTACCACGCGTTTTCTCGCGGCGTTGTAGTCGATGACCTTTACGGGAACTTTTTCATTTTTCAGGGATTCGAGCTCGGCGCCCATGCGTCCGCACTGCCCTGCGGGGACAAATACCCTGACACCGCCCACGTTGACGATGACGCCGCCCTTAACCGCGTCTTTTACCACGCCGTGGAGGATTTCGCCGGTTTCATACGCTTCCGCTACCTTACCGGCATTTTTGGCTTCGTCAAGGCGTCTTTTCGACAGCATTACGGTGCCTTCGGTGTCAGAAAACTTGATGCAAACTGCGTCAATCGGATCGCCCACATGGAACGTGCTCATGTCGACATCACCGTCGGCAGAGATTTCGTCATATGGGAGTATTCCCGTATGCTTGGTTCCCAGGTCTACCTTGATTTCAGCCGGAGTGACTGCAAGAATGGTACCCGTTACCCTTTCTCCTGTATTTAAAGTTTTGAATGACTGATCCAAAAGTTCCGCAAAGCTGAGTTCCTGATTAGCGGTTTCTGTCATAGTTGTATTTACCTCCTGTATTATAACGCCTGGCGTCGAGGCGCCGGCAATTATTGCTATTTTTCCGTATTTTTTAATGTCCCCCGGAAACGGGATGAGGTCTTTGGCGTTTTCGATAAAAATTGTATTATTACAGTGTTCCGTTGCAATTTTATACAGTTTTTCGGTGTTTGAACTGCCGCGGCTTCCCACTACCGCGACCATATCGGCCATGGACGAAAGCTCAAGGGCTTCCTTCTGGCGGATTTCCGTAACAGAGCATATTGTATCAGATATTTTGTCGTTTGTATATAGTGTTTTAAAATTATTCGCAAAAAGTTTCCAAACCGAGGTGTTAAAAGTGGTTTGAGAAACCGAAAAAACATTTTTGCCGTCGTTTTTCGCCTGTGCGATAAAAGCAAGAGCTTTGTCCGCTTCGGCAAAAACGCGGCATTCTCCTTTTACAAAAGACTTGATACCCAATACTTCCGGATGATTTTCGTCCCCCATTATTATGCATACGCTTTTGTCGGACGATTCCTCGGAAACTATTTTATGTATCCTTGAAACATACGGACAGGTTGCGTCAATATAGCTGCGAACTCCGCGGGCAAGCTTTTCGTAAACGTCTTTCTGTTCGCCGTGAGTGCGTATGAATATAACGCCGTTTTCGGGAACCGAGTCTATTTCGGAGGAGGTTATGAATTTCACGCCGCGTCTTTTCAGATCGTCATTGAAGGTTTTATTGTGAATAAGCTCGCCGAGACAATAAACATCTCTTCCCTCGGAAAGCTCCTTTTCAAGCATTTCGACGGCGCGTTTTACACCCGGGCAAAAGCCCGCGTTTTTAGCGACGATAATTTCAGTCATCTTTCAACTCTCAACTCTCAACTTTCAGCTTTCGGCTATCGCTGTCGACTGTCGCAGGTCATCGGTTATCCTGTTATTTTTATTTTATGCAAAAGCGGTATCCGTTCATTTATCAAACGGAGCGCAAACCTTTGAAAAAATGTAGTCGGTAATTTCCTGCTTGGTGGGGTTTTCGGATATATTCGTATATTCCTCATAGGATACGGGCTTGTGAAAAATAATTTTTGTTCTTCGGAATATGCCCGGCTGACGGCGTTTTGTGACTATGGAGACCGGCAGCACCGTTGCCTTTGACATGCACGCTATCAAAGCAAGCCCGGCGTGCGCCTGCTGCGGTTCGGGGTTTATTTTGCGAATTCGCGTTCCTTGCGGAAAGATTCCCACACAGGCGCCCTTTTTAACCGCGCCTACGCATTCCCGCAGCGCTGCGGTGTCAAAGCCTTCTCGGTTTATCGGTATAGCGCCCACAACTCTAAACACCCATCTCATGAAAGCGTGCTTTAAAAGCTCTTTTTTACCGATCCATATGGGCTTTGCTCTTATGGATACAGTGACAAGTATGGGATCCACATACGAAGAATGATTGCCGCAGATAATATAGGGCGCGTCGGGTTCGTTTTCCCTACCTTCGACCTTTATCAGATAAAAAAATCTAAACGGATATTTTATAATGGCCTTAACAATACTGTATGCGTTCAAACCGACACCGCCTTAAGCCTTTATTTGCCGCTGGTCTTTTTGTATAACAAGACGGAAAGCTTCCACGGCGCATTTTATCGCGATATCGGTGTCAAAAACGCCGTTCTGACCAAGCCCGGCCTTTTCGCGCTCCTGATTCCAGACCGCCGCGAAAACCGCGGCGCATTTAAGGCCTCTCGATGCGGCGACGGTGAAAAGCGCGGCCGATTCCATTTCGCTTGCCAATACCCCGAGCTTTTTATAAGCATTCCATTTGCTTTGCAGCATGTCCGAAACAGGCATCCTTTCGGGAGAATGCTGTCCGTAAAACGAATCCTTTGCCTGTACCACGCCTATATGTGTTTTCGCGCCGAGTCCGAGCTTTTCGGAAGCACGGACGAGAGCAAGGGTCAGGTCGAAATCGGCGGTCGCGGGATAGCCTTCGGGTGCGTATTCGCGGCTTGTGCCGTCCTGCCTTACGGCGGACATGGCGATGACCAGGTCGCCGGCGCGTACCTTGGTGCTTATTCCGCCGCAGGTGCCCACGCGGATAAATTTTGTCGCTCCTATATTCGCAAGCTCCTCCATGGCTATAGCCGCGGAAGGGCCGCCTATCCCGGTGGATACCGCGCTTATTTTTACACCGTCAAGAAGCCCGGTGTATGCGGTAAATTCGCGGTTGGATACGACAAAACGCGGGTTATTAAAATGTGCCGCGATTTTTTCGCACCTTCCGGGATCCCCGGGAAGCATGACATATTCGCCGATATCGCCCGGCGAGCAGCGTATATGATATTGCAATCCGTTTTCATTCATTTATATAACCATAACTTTCTGTTAAACCGCTAAACCGTTAAACCGTAACCTTTTAATGTTTACGGCTTGCCGAAACTGCGGTTTTTCAAACCGTAAAGAAAAATTTTGGTAGAAATATTAATCCTTCAATCGCAACCCTACACGGTCTGTATTGTTTTTCGTATTATTTCGGCGGCTTTTTCAAGGGTCTGCTCCTCCGCAAAACCGCTGTTGTCGAAAACAATCGCATCGGAAGCGGGCACCGCGGGAGCTATATCTCTGTTTCTGTCGTTGGCGTCGCGCTTTGTCATATCGTTTTTAATATCCTCAAGCTTGACATCCTGCCCCTTTTGGGTTAGTTCGCCGTAGCGTCTTTCCGCTCTGTCGTCGTCGGAAGCGTGCAGAAATATTTTTACATCGGCGTCGGGAAGTATCACGGTGCCTATGTCGCGTCCGTCCATGACACAGTCGTTATTCCTTGCCGTTTCTCTCTGTATATCTAAAAGGAATGCTCTGACCTCGGGTATTTTTGAAACATCGGAAGCATAAACCGAAGCGACGGGCGTGCGTATTTCGTCTCCGATCTTAGTTCCGTTTAAATAAACCGCGTTCCCGCCGTTTTCCAGAGTCATTTTTATGTCAATTTTCTCAAGACAGCGAATAATGCCTTCGCGGTCGTCGGAAGAAACACCCTGCTTGCGGACATAAAGTCCGACGGTGCGGTAAAGCGCTCCGGTGTCGATATAAACAAGCCCGAAACGTTTTGCAAGATTCTTTGCCAAGGTGGATTTTCCGCTTCCGCTGGGTCCGTCGATGGCAATGTTTATATGACGCTTCACAGCTATCCTCCGAAAATTATTCAATAATATTACAACATATATTGTAACATCATTTTAAAAAATGTCAAGCCTTTAAACCTTTAAACGGTTAAAAACACTATCCGCGCTTTAACATTAAGTGCGCGTAAAAAAATCACAGCACATTGAGCAGCTGTGATTTTATATATACATATTCCGAAAAATTATACCTAAGCCGTGCGTTATACGGTTTTCTTTTTAATCCTTTTATTACAGATAAAGGCGATCGCGGTCGTTATAATCGCAACGCTCAAAACGACAGCCGCCGTGATAAGTCCTTTGTTTGATTTGTCCGATTTATCAGGCAGTGTTGTTTCGTTGCTTTCCGCTGACTGCTCGACGCTTGCTTCGCTCGCTTCGCTCGTTTCCTCCGAGCTTTCCGAGGAAGCGGATACGACTGTTACCTTAACGGTATGTGTGCAGGTTTGATCGTAACTGTCGGTGACCGTAAGGGTTATTTCGTCCTCACCGGCGAAGCCCTCGTTCGGGGTGTACAGCAGAGCCGCATTTGTGGTGAGGACCGTAACCTTCCCATTAAGCGCGCTTGCCTTCACCACAAGACCGGGTATATAGCAATCCGTATTGACGGTAAAATTGATCCTGTTCCTTTTGGAATCGGTTTCCGCCGTAAATTCCTCCGCGACGACGGAAGGAGCGCTTATATCATAGGTTCCCTTTATAAATTTATAAGTTATGTCATATAGGTAGTTCATATAAAGGTCGTCCGAGGTATAAAACTTGTATATCGTACCCGGACCCGCTCCCTGATAAAAGGTCTGCAGCGTGTTCATATAACCGTATTTCCATCCGTAATAAAGGTAGCTTTCGTAAATCGCACCGTATTTACGGTTATTTTCGGCGGAATTGAAATTGCCCGGCTCCGCCGTTTCGATTTCGACGCCGAGGCCGTATTTTTTTATCTGCGAGGCGAATTCCGACAGCATATCCGTTTCAAAATAATCGTTGAAAATAAGATTCGGCTGCATAACCGCGCCGTCAAAGCCGTATTCATCCCATTTGTCGAAGCCTTCGGAAAGATAATAAGGATCGAACAGCAGGCAAAACCCGTTATAATTTTCGTCAATATATGCTTTGGTTTCGGTTATCAGCTGACCCTCGTGGTCCGAATCCTCGTTTGCCACCGATTCACGGTACCAGTAAAACCCGACAAGCTCAAGGTTTTGAAAATTCTGCTCGTTAAAAAGGGATATGACCTTATCGATATACCATTCGATAACGGCGGTGCGTTCCGCGAGGGTGCGTGTGTATTCGGTTTTTCCGTCGCCGTTTATGTCGCCGAAAGCCTTTGACTGCATGGTCGGGTAAGGTATCGTAAGGAAAACCTTTATTTTATTGTCGGTGCCGAGAGAGGCGTTCATGGTTCCGGCGGCTTCCTCAAGCGCTTTGACGTTATAGCCGTCCTTGAAGGTGTTGGATATGTAAAGCTCCCAGTCGGACATGACCGCTCCGCTTTTTCCGCTTGTTTTAACCAGCCGTCCCCCGGAGGGGTAATCCACATGGCAGGGCACGAACGCAACCGAGTCGAACATGGTGTCGATTATACTGCCGTCCCCGTCAAGATAAGCTATGTACGGGAGCAGCTCCTTTGATGTGTTGTCGGCAATCGATTGATCCGTATAATATCCGTCATAAATTTTAATTATACTTCCCGCACCGTTCATGGCTTCGGAATATTTGGGGTAAACACCCTTATCCTCTTCCTCCGTATATGCGGGGATTTCAATACAACCCGTCGTATCGTCGTTCCCGTATATCTCGACCTCATCGCAGTAGACGAACACATCGCTTGCGAACTCTATTTTAACATACTGCGCCTTATACGGTTCGTCAAACTCAAAAGTGTATTTTTTCTTCTGTGCCGTTGCCGAATATATGGGGAGCGTGTCGCAGCTGCCGCATTTTACGTAATTTTCGCCGTCGGCGGATAGATAGATATTGAGGAAGGAAGGCGCGTATACGCCGTAATTGTAATGGAGAAAATCCGCTGAAAAGCCCGATATCCGCATTTCCTTGCCGAAATCGAAGCAAATAAACCGCGAATAGCCGCGGAATGCTCTGTAATACCCGGTGACTTTATCATTTACCGCGGCATAAACTCCGTCGGTAAGGCATAAACTGTCGTCAATATCGTACTTGCCGCCGTCTGCGGAATAATTTCTGTAGGAATATTCCACGGAAGCGCCGAATTCGACGGCATACGGCTTGTTCAGGGCTATATTATATTCTTGGTTATCGGAAGAAGCGGATCCCTCAAGCGTGACGCACACAGGCAGCAGCATGACAATTACCAATAAAATTATTAACTTTTTATTCATCGGCATCTATTATTCCCATCCACTCCGTATAGAGTATATCGGCTATTTCAATATGTCCCGCGGCATTGGGATGAGGATCATAGTTAAAGCTCATGGATGGAGTCACAACGATTCCCGCGTTTATCAAATCGCTGTCGGAATTTTCAAAGTCGGTATACACATCGAGCACTTCACAGCCGTATTCCTCGGCGACAGAGATTATTGCGTCGTTGAAGGTCTTGATATATCCGTCGCACGCTGCCGACAGATCGAAGGAATATTCGCCAGGAAGACCGATAGCTATGCCCTTATAAGGATTGTAGACAGTCTGAATTATTATAACGCACTTGTCGTTTTGGTCTTGTATCTTTTGGAATATCTGCGGCAGCTCCTCGTTAAGCTTATCGAGCCCCGCCTGGGCTTTCGCCTGGAAATCTTCGTTTGTAAAAGCGTATTCGACATCCTTTATGAAATTTACTACCCTATCCTTGTCTCCTATTCCCATCAGGGCGCTTACATAATCGTTGAATATACCGTCGCCGTAGGTTTCTAAAACTCCGTTTGTAGCTTCGATGGCATAGCCGAGAAGGTTGTTGGCGCCGATTGATATTGTGATAAGGTCGGCGTCCGAAACATCGACGCTGTCAAGCACGTTGAGCATATCCGAGGTTTTGTGGCCCGAAACCGCGTAGTTTTCGTATTGTATCCCGTCAAAATGCGACGCGAACAGAGCGCCGTAGCACATTGTCGAGGGATAATCGAGCGCGTAGCCGTAGGCTATGGAGTCGCCGAAGGCGTAATAAACAAATTTTCCGTCGTCGATACCGATTACCTGGACGGTTGACTGTTCGGATTCGTCTTCCGACGAATCGTCCGCCGAAACATTATCCGAAACATCATCCGAAACATCCTGAGACGCCGATTCCGACGCGTGTTCAGACTGTTCCGCCGGCGATGAGCTCTCGTCCGATACAGGCGAACCGGTGGTGCACGATACCAAAAGCAGGCAGGCGGCAAACAACATAATAAGTGTCTTTTTCATTTTAACCGTATTCCTTTCAATGTTACCCTCTGTTTAATTTGGAATAATCTCTTTTTATTTTGGCCGAGGTCGTTTTATCAAACTCGGTGTCTCTTATTTTTGCTTCTTTAATAACTTTATGGTTGGGCTGCCCTTTGTTGTATTCGGAAATAACGCGTTTTATCTCACCTTCGATATCGGTTATTCCGTTGGCGGCGGCATATGATATATCAGGGAAGATTTCCGCGCCGATGACGCTTTCTCCGTTCTTTTCCATCTCGCATACGATAATTTCCGAAATGAGGTCGGACATCATATGCAGCCTGTATTCCAGCTCCTCAGGATATACATTCTTGCCGTTGGGGAGGATTATCACATTCTTAAGCCTTCCGGTGACGCATAAGCGGTTATCCTTGTAAAACGAGCCAATGTCGCCGGTATGGAACCAGCCGTCGCCGTCGATGACCTGATTTGTTCTTTCTTCATCTTTATAATAGCCCATCATGACATTGGGGGCTTTGACGCATATTTCGCCCTCGCCGTTCTCGTCGGGCTTATCTATCCTGACACTGACACCCGGCATTATCGTACCCACCGAACGGTAGTCGTGAAATTCCGGGCGGGTTATGGTTATGATCGGGGCGCATTCGGTAATGCCGTAGCCCGTGCATACGGTTATTCCTATCGAATAGAAAAATTCGGCGATTTCGGGCGCGAGCGGAGCGCCGCCGCAGATAATTACCACAAGCTGCCCGCCGAAGGTGGAATGTATATCTTTAAAAAGCTTCTGCCTTATATCAATTCCGAGCTTAAGCAAAGCGTCGGAAAGCCTGATTGCTTTTTTAACCTTTTCGGTCTTGCCCTGTTCTTCGATTTTATTCCGGATAGAGCGGTACATCTTTTCCACAAAGAGAGGCACAAGCTGGATATCGGTGGGTTTATATAGTTTGATATTGGGCATAAGGGTACGCAGCGATTCGTTTATGCAGTTGGTGTTGCCGGAATGGAACATTCCGAGTATTCCGCAGGTGGATTCGAGAGTGTGGTAATAGGGCAGCACCGACATGCAGGAATAGGTGACGTGCATAATGTCGGGCGAATGGGAAACGACATGGCATATCGCCCGCTGATTGAGCATAACGCCCTTCGCTTTTCCCGTCGTACCGGAGGTGAACACCAGTTCAGAAAGCCTTTCAGGGTCGGGGACAATGCCCGTATATCTTGTGTCGCCGGACTGATAAAGCTCGCGTCCTTTTGACTTTATATCCCGTAAACTGAAATGCCTGTCATCCTTTGCTTCGGGCTCCTCCATGCAGATAAAATGAGTGATGCTTGCAAGCCTCGGTTCAAGCTCGAGGATTGTCTTTTCCATCGATTTGGAATAGATTATAACGGTCGAATCCGAAAAAGTAAATATATATTCCAGCTCGTCCTGCCGGAGCGCGCTGTCGGTCGGCACCGCCACTCCTTCCGAGGCGAGCACTGCGTAAAAGGAAAGCGCCCAGTTGTAGCAGTTGTTCCCGATAATAACGGTATGCCTGTTCTGTATCCCGTATTCACAAAAACCGGTGCCGAGCGAATTTACCTCGTCCCGGAACGCGTTGAAGGTAACGGATTTTATTTCGCCGTCTTCGCGGAACATCCATGCGGCTTTTTCGCCGTAACGCGCCGAGCATACGTCAAGAAGCTCCCTTACCGAATAAACATACGGGCAGTGGGTATAAAAAGGGTAGTCCTTTTTTTTGTTTATAAATCTTTTAAACCTATCGGGTTTTTCCCAGTAATTATTGTCAGGCATTTTCATCTCCTGTTTAATACGGATTTTTAATGCTTTCATTGTATATTATATTACAACAAGCACAGAAATCAATATATATCAGTAAAAAAATATGTGTTATGTCTTATTTATTGACGGAAAATACTATTTCGGCATAAAATATATTTGAGGTGTAATGTCTGATGCAAAACGGTTTGGAAATATAATACTCAAGAAATCAGACGGCGAGCTTATACCTCCGCGGTTTTGGCGACCGTAATTTTGCATATGGCGAAGCCGTTGCAAACATAGCGAAAGCAAGAAAGGGATGGTCACAGAATGGCATGTTCCGCGCTCTGCGCTTCCATAATACTCCCGACATCGGTCGCGGTTTCCGGAGCGGCCTGGAACGGGGAGCACATCTACGCCGTGGACGGACTGACGCCGTGGGTATTTGTGTTTGAAAACAACGGATTGTTTATCCAGCGCTTCCGCACGCTGCGGGCTTATCGTACGATAAGGTATGATTTCGGCGTCGGTCGTTTCGCCGCCACGGACAGGGCTTGCTCGAACAGAATATACATATTGAACACGCGGCTTGAGGAAATAGGCTCGATTGAGCTGGAAATCCAGACGGCTTCGGACAATTTGGTGGCGGATGCCGGATATAACCAAACAAACACGGGCTTTGATGTCGCACATCCGTACGCGTTGCGCGTTTATGCCCTTGACGGCAGTTATGACAGTACAGTAACCCGTAATCCCTCGGGCAGGGAATTCCTTCACTGGGCGGATTTCGGCGTCCGCAGAGCGTTGCATTATTTCGAAAACGGAAGGTTTTACGTCACAGTCGACCGCGTGGGAGGGATACTTCCCGATTGTGTGGCGCTCAAAGCCTTTATACCGCGGGACGACGAGCTTTACGGCGCTTTCGGAGTGGGGTATATATACACATATTTCATTCCCGTATATACGGAAGGACAGCTGAACACGTCAATATTCGGCAACTTTGCGTTTATTGCCGATAATATCTCCGCGGGGTGTTGCAATTAAAAAAACGATGTGATATTATATGTTTAAGCAGTATAATGCACCATAACATAAAATAAAAGAAAGGCAGTGAGACGCATGAAGTTCGAAAATGTTTTTCTTTCGGCTTCTTCCGTAAAGGAAGCCGACGGCAGAGCCGTTTCTTCGGGCATATCGGCGATGACGCTGATGGGAAACGCCGCCGGAGAGATGTATGAATGCATAAAGCGGCGTCGCATAAATCTCGCATCGGTTGTGATTTTATGCGGACGCGGCGGAAACGGCGGCGACGGATATGCTCTTGCCTGCCTTATGCGGCGCGACGGCATAAACGTTAAGGCGGTATATGTCACCGCGCCCAAGAACGAGGATTCCGCAAGATATTTGGAAAAATACCTTAACGGAGGCGGAATCCTGCTTAAATATACGGACGATTCTGACGGAGTGGCGGACATAATAACCAACGCCACGCTGGTGGTCGACGCCCTCCACGGGGTTGCGTTTGTCGGGGAACTGCGCGGTGAGGAGCTTATTCTCGTCGAGCTTGCCAACTCCTCTTCCGGCTTTATAACCGCGGTGGATATACCCACGGGCATTTCCGCCGACGGCAAGGTTTCCGCCAACTGCATACTGGCTGATTTGACCGTAACCTTTTCCGTTCACAAGGAAGCGACCGTAACCTATCCCGCGCTCGGATACTGCGGGGAGGTAGTCGTGGCGGATATAGGGATTCCGGAGGAAATATTGCGCAGCATACGTCCCGAAGGCTGCATAATCGATAACGATGTGCTCGATTATCTCCCGCAGCGCCCCGCTAATTCGAACAAGGGCAGCTTCGGAACTTTGCTTGCTCTTGTCGGTTCGCCCGACATGCCGGGATCGGCTTACCTTTCGGCTGTCGGCGCGCTCCGCAGCGGTTTGGGACTTTTAAAGCTCACCGCCGATTGCGAAACGCTTACCGTTATCAAAAACCGATTGGCGGAACCGGTTTTCGTGCCGTATTCCAAGGATATAATAAACGAACAAAAATATTCCGCTCTGCTTGTCGGGTGCGGAATAGGCAGGCACTACGATGCCTCTTTGGACGAGCTATTTAAAAAACAAAATCAAATAACCATAATCGACGCCGACGGCATAAATTACCTTGCCTCGCATATAAATGTATTGATGGAAATGCAGGGCGAGGTTATCCTTACGCCTCATCCCGGAGAGATGGCGCGGCTTATCGGCGAAGATATCGAATATGTCAACCGCAATCGCATAGAGTGCGCCAGGGCTTTTGCCATGGAATTCTGCTGTGTGCTGGTGCTCAAGGGCGACCACACGGTAGTGGCGTCACCCAACGGCGATGTGTTTGTCAACATGACCGGCAACACCGCTTTATCCAAAGGCGGAAGCGGGGATGTGCTCGCCGGGGTAATAGCGTCTCTCGCGGCCCAGGGAGTCACTCCCCTTAAGGCGGCGTGCATTGGCGTATATGTTCACGGCAAAGCCGCAGACAACCTGAAGCTGCGGTACGGAGCCAGAGGAATGCTGCCGCACGACCTGCCGGAGGAAATCGGAAGGCTTCTCGGATAAAAGTTTTGCGTTTCCGAAATAATTATTTCGGGAGTGGCTTTTATGAAAAAAATTTCAGTTTTATTGGCTTTTCTAATGTTAATACCCATGCTGTTCTCCTGCTCTTCCGCCGACCACAGCAACGATGTAAAAGGGCAGTTCACGGTTCCCTTTGAATATAAAATTCAAACGGACGAGTTTGAGTTCACTTACAAAAAGGAACCCGAAAAAGTCACCATGACCGTCACAAATCCCGCCACGCTCGAAGGGCTTGTGCTGGAAAAGACCGCATCCGGTGTCACCGCCTCCTATGACGGGCTTGTCGTGACGCTTCCCGCCGCCGCCGCCGCCAGACTGTTCGCTCTCGATACCCTTGTGGATACGGTTGTCAAAGCAATCGACGAAAAGGCTTATACCTCCGAAACAAAGAACGGTCAGTCACAGCTTACGGTAACCGATGAGGATTTCGTCTATACGGTGTATTATGATACCTCATCCGGCAGAATATCCGGCGCGGAGGTTACGGAGGGCGAAGACAGAATCACCTACACGTTTATCCAATAGATTTTTAACATAAAGGAAGTTCCATGCGGAAAAAGCGGATTTCCGCGTAAAATTGCAGGCATTAAAATGAGTGAAAAAAGAGTCGAAGCCGTCATAGATACGGAAAATATAAGGAAAAATTACCGTTATGCAAAAAACCTTGTCGGAGGGACGGAAATTATTTCGGTGGTAAAGGCCGACGCCTACGGTCACGGCGCAGTTCGGGTATGCCGAGCGCTTGAGAACGAAGGATGCCGGATTTTTGCCGTCGCCGCCGCCGAAGAAGGCGAGCTGCTTAGAAAAGCCGGTATAGAAAGCGATATACTTATCATGGGCATAACGCCGGTATCACGGGCGGCGGAGCTTTCGGAATACGGTTTTATACAGGCTGTGAATTGTGCCGAATATGCCACGGCTCTTTCGGCGGGAAGCGGTACGGTCAGGGTACATATTAAGGTCGATACCGGCATGTCGCGGCTGGGCTTATATTGTCACGGGGATAACGATATCACAGAAGCCGCCGGAAGCATAGCGTATATAAATTCATTGAAAGGGTTGAAATGCGAAGGCATTTTTACTCATTTCGCTTGCTCGGACAACGCGTTGTCCGAAATGACAAAAACGCAATATCGCGTTTTTAACGCTCTTTGCGATGAATGCGAAAGCAGAGGTATTGATCTCGGGTTGAAGCATTGCGGCAATTCCGGTGCGATAATTAATTTTCCGGGCATAAAACTTGACGCGGTACGCGCCGGCATAATATTGTACGGTTATATGCCCGACGGCAGCATGAATCCCGCGCTGTACCCCGCCATGCGGCTTACTTCGACCGTGTCGCAGACGGGACGGCTTAAATGCGGCGATACCGTAAGCTACGGAGCTTTATATAACGCGAATTGCGACATCGACATTGCCGTTATTTCCATCGGTTACGCCGACGGTTTTTCGCGTCTGCTTTCGGGAAAAGCGAATGTTCTGATTAACGGAAAAAAAGCCGGTATAATCGGCAGAATCTGCATGGATATGTGTATGGCGGACATAACGGGTATTCCCTGCGCGCCCGGCGACGAGGTGGAAATATTCGGCGGCGGAATTTCCGTCGACGAGCTTGCTTTAAAAATGGGTACAATAAATTATGAGCTGTTATGCGCGGTGAGCGGCAGAGTGCCGCGCAGATATATATAATAAAAAATCAAAGGGCGCAGCGCGCCCTTTTATAGATTCCTATATCGGATCGGTGTCAGCTTGCGGTAATATCCGCGCTTTCCGAACCCGTACTATCCGCGGCAAGACCGAACGAGACGGTTATTGCCTCGTTTACCTGCTGCATTGTATTCTCGTCGAGATGTCCCATCCTGTCCTTCAACCGCCTTTTATCTATGGTACGTATCTGCTCGAGCAGTATGACCGAAGATTTCGACAGCCCGGCGTCGGCTCCTATTTCGATATGTGTCGGGAGCCTTGCCTTTCCGGTCTGGCTTGTGATGGCCGCAGCTATCACGGTGGGTGAATATCTGTTTCCCACATCGTTCTGCACAATGAGTACCGGGCGTATTCCGCCCTGCTCCGAACCGATCACGGGGGACAGGTCGGCGTAATATATGTCTCCTCTCCTTACGGTGTTGTTTCCTGTCACATAAATCATCCTTTTACATTATCAAGTTATTCCCGCAATGTTATTTTTGCCAACAATTCGCCGTTTATTCCGTACAAATAAAATTGTTGGCAGACGAGTATGACAGGCTGAGAGCAATTATTAATACACAAGATAAAATTTCGGAGGTTTAATTATGGAAAAGTTTACAAGACCCATATCGGGCGGCTGGTTTTCGATTTACTGGTGGGACAGAAGGCATGTTTACTGGAATACCGCCTGTATGAACTTCACCGCCGCGAAATGGGAAGCGCTTATCCGCGACATGGCGTCGCTGGGGCAGGAGTATATCGTCATGTGCAACTGCATTTCCGACGGAAGATGCGTCTATGAATCAAAGGTAGCTCCCAAGATAGAGATGGTATGCCCCGATCCGCTTGAGGCCGTCATGAACGCCTGCGACAAATACGGCATGAAGGTGTTTCTTTCCAACGATTATTACAGGGAAGTTTCCTTCGAGGATGTTCTTTCACCCGACCATACCAAGGCGCGCATGACCGTCATCGAGGAGCTTGCCGAAAAATATTCGCATCATAAATCCTTCTACGGCTGGTACTGGGCGTGGGAGGCGTATATCGCCCCGCTGTTTTCAGAGGACTTTGTTAAATATTTCAACGATTCTTCCGAATTCGCACGCCGACTCACCCCGAACGCCAAGTTCCTTACGGCTCCCTACGGGACGAAAAACGCGGTTTTCACCGACGAATACTGCCGTCAGATAGAAAGGCTCGACACCGACATAATTGCCTATCAGGATACCGTCGGCTGCTTCGCCATGAATACCGACGAATCCGCAAGGGCTTTCGAGACGCTCCGCAAAGCGCATGACAAGGTGCCTCAGAGAGCGCTTTGGGCGGATGTGGAGACCTTCGCGTGGGAAGGCAAGGACAACAGAAGGGAAGTGCCGCTTATCCCCGCGGGCATGGAAAGGCTGGAAAAGCAGCTCGAAGCGGTGTCGCCCTACGTCGACCGTGTGCTCGTGTTTATTTTCCAGGGGCTTTTCACAAATCCCGAATCCATAGCTTTCACGGGCTATGAACCGGGCGCGAAATATTGGAACGAGTATGTAGAATGGCTTAAAGCGCATCATCCGGAAGCTTTGAAAATGTAAAATTAAAAACAAAATGCAGAATCAAGGAAAAACAATTCTGTTTTTGGTTTGGTTATTAATATATAATACTAATATTTCATAAACATAGTGACAAAACAGAAAATATGTGATATAATAGAGGCATGGACGGTGAGAAAAATGCCAAAGACATATCAAATCAATGAAGAACAGAAAAAAGAAATCGACGAACTG
>JAQVQF010000025.1 GCA_028701715.1 Eubacteriales bacterium
ATCGTCGTTATAGCGTTCTCCCACATTGAGAACCAGCGTAATAAGCTCGTTTTTGTTTTTATTGACGCCGAGTACGGAAAACTGTTCGACGCCTTCAATACCGGCGAAGGTGTCTTCCAGTTCGTCCGGATATATGTTTTCACCCGATTCGCCGATAATTACGTCTTTACAGCGGCCTTCTATCCACATTCTGCCCTTTTTACCTATTCGTGCAATGTCGCCGGTATGGAACCAGCCGTCCTCGTCGGTGACGGGAGGCAGCAGTATACCGTTTGAAAGCCTGCCGATATGCATTGCCCTGCATTTTATAAGCAGCTCGCCGCGATTGGAGTCGTCGCCGTCGGGTATAACCTTATATGTGGATATGGGCAGGGGAAGCCCAACGCTCCCAGAAATTCTGCTTTTTAAGTCGACCTTGTTTTCGTATGATGTTATTGCCGTTTCGGTCATGCCGAACCCCACGGTGACGGCGTAGCCCAAGGCGTTAACAACCCTCATATGCTCTACCGGCACATGAGCGCCGCCCACGACCAGCTGCAGCAGCGAATCGCCGAAAAGGTTTTTATTTATGCTTTTAAACAGCTTTTTACCGACCTTTAATCCCCATAACGGGCTTATACGCTGGCAGGTTAAAGATATGCCCTTCATAACGCGGAAAGCGAAACGTTTTATAGGCTTCTGTGCCGCCACGCGTTTTTGAATGGTGGTGGATATCGAGTTTACCAGCAGCGGTACCGTAAGGAGCATATGCGCCTGTGCCTTGCGGCAGGTTTCGAGAATAGTCTGCGGCGCTCTGTCCTTGAGAAATATCTGCGGGCTGTTCATAAACGGAGTATCTATAACGTTAGTCAGTATACCGAATATATGGTTCATGGGAAGGAACGCAACCGTTCTCACGGGGCTGTTTTCCTCGCACATAAAGCAAGGGTAAATCAAATGCTCGGTAAAGCCGACAACCTGCCTGCATATCGCTTCGCCGTTGTAAACATAAACGCGTGATGTGGTGGTCGTACCCGATGTACACGCCGCGAGCATATCCGCCCATTCCGCTTTAAAATCCTTTGTGGGCTTTACGGCGTTTCCCAGCACTTCCTCGGGCGTTTTTTGATTGTACGGCAGATTGCGTTTTTTTCTGGTGACGAGCGAATCGGCGCCCGCTTCTTTCATAAGATGATCTATTCCGGAATCCTCGAGAGACGGATCAAGCAGCAGCGTGTTTCTGCCTGAGGCAAGCAATCCCCAGAATATCACCGGCCAGTCCGTGCAGGTGTCGACGGCGATACCCGTCCAGCCTCCCTTTTTTCCGAAACCGAGTGTATTTATATTTTCCGCGCAGGCAAAGGAGCGGTTTTCAAGCACAGAATAGTCGTATGATTTTAGCTCGTCGCCTTCCAGCCATACGGCAAAGGCTTGCGTTTTGTCTATACACAGCACTTCAAAGAGGTGCTTCATGCTCATATCCTTTTCAAGAAGATTGGATTTTTCCTTCCAGGTCATATTCGGTTCTCCTTCGTACGATTGTTTTTGTTATATATAATTGCTCTGATATGTAAATATCATTTTTTGGGCGCGTAGTAGTCGGTTATTATACCGTTGAATGTTCGCCTTGCAAGAAATTTATGCAGCCATATGGACGAACGCTGCGTTAATGTCGCAACGACCTTGCGGTAAGGGGGCTTTTTGCTGTCAAGCAGACCGCACACGGCGGAAGCAACCCTCAGCTGGTCCATACCGTTTTCCTCATCGCTGTGTATCTTGTCGGTGCCGGCTTTATAATACTCATAATACGGGGACGCAATATCGGCGGAAGCAGAACAGCGATGCCTGTATTTCTGCGAGCCGCCCTTGCAATCTCCCGGTTCGACCACGGATACATCTATTCCGAAACGGCTGATTTCCTGTGCCAGAGCTTCGCTCCAGCCCTCGATGGCGTGCTTGGAAGCCGTATAAGCCCCTTGAAAGGGTACGGCAAGCACTCCGTTTATGGATGAAAAATTTATGATTCTGCCGTAGCCCTGTTTTCTCATAACTGGAAGCACGGCCTGTACGTTTCTCACCATACCGATAAAATTAGTGTTCATTATCCGTGCCAGCTCCTCCGGGGGCACTTCCTCGCAGGAGCCCATGGTAAAGAACGCCGCGCAGTTGACAAGCGCGTAAATTTCCTTTTCCTTTTCCAGCATATATCTAAAAGCGGCGCTGACCGATGCGGTATCCGTAACATCCAGTTTTACCCCGACACAGCCCGCCGGAGGAGAAACGTCTTCCCTGTCAAACGATCTTGCTCCCGCGTATACCGTATAGCCGCGGGACGAGAGATGTTCCGCAACCGCTCTGCCGAGACCGGATGAAGCGCCCGAAACAAAAACCGCTTTTTTCAAATCCTGCAACTCCTTCGCTTAAAATTATTATACCTTTAAATCGAACCGCAAGCTTTTTGGCGGTTCTGCCTGCAAAACAGTTCGTTCTTGCCGAAATTGCGGTTGTTATACCGTTAAGACGTAAATTTGCTCAGTAAAAAACCTATCCTTTAATCTTTACAGTTAGTAATTATATGCGTCAAAAATACGAAAGTCAAGCCGAAAGGGTTGATTTTTGCTTTTAAAAGGCTATAATATTGATGATTATTTGCTTAATTTCCTCTTAAGACAGCAAACGGAAAAAAGTTTATAAACTCATGTTAACATAAGGACTTTTAAGCTTTTGGCGCAGAAAACAGCATATGTCGAAAGGAATCATATTATGAAACGCCGCCTTATTCCCGAAACAAATCAATACAAAGCGAACCTTCACTGCCATTCGACGCTTTCCGACGGTAAGTTTACTCCGGAGGAGCTGAAGGAAGGCTATAAAAAAGCGGGGTACAGCGTTCTCGCCTACAGCGACCACAACGTGCTTGTACCCCACAGTGAGCTTAAGGACGAAACCTTTTTACCCATTACTTCCACCGAGATCGACATGACCGAGCATAGCGACAACTGGCTTACGGCGCGGACATACCATTTTAATTTTTTCTCTAAGGATGAAAAACGAAACGAATTCATACCTGTAAAACGCGCTTATGATATTAATGTTGCCAACGATATGATCAAACGGGCATATGCAGAAGGCTTTTTGGCAATGTATAATCACCCGCGTTGGTCGCTCCAGCTGCCGGATGATTATGTCAACCTTGATGGGCTGTCGATGTTTGAAGTTTACAACACCGGCTGCGAAAAGGAGATGATAAACGGCTACGGAGATGCGGAATATGAAATAATGTTGCGCTCCGGAAAACGCCTTTTTCCCGCCGCCACCGACGACAATCATAACGGCTGCCATGATTTTATTTCTCCATACAACGATTCATTCGGCGGTTTTACCATGTTGTGCATGGACAAGCTGGATTATGCAACTGCTTTTAATACTATGGAAAAGGGCGATATATACGCATCCACGGGACCGGTGATTAAGGAATTTTACATCGATAACAATATGGCACATATCGAATGCTCGCCCTGCCGCACCATTGCCGTACGCACGGAATCAAGAGCTACCCGTATAATTCAATCGAATCAAGCCGACCTTACCACCGTCGACACTGATATTTCTTTTAATTATAAATGGAAATATATACGCCTTGAAATTATTGACGAATACGGAAACCGCGCCTTAACACGCGCATATTTGGCAGACGAAACAATATAAAGAAAACCGCGAAAAAAAGCCCTCCCTTTGACGGGAAGGCTTTTTATGCGATTATTTTGCTTCGAAAGCATCCTTGCCTGCGCCGCATACCGGGCAGACAAAATCTTCCGGGAGGGCTTCGAATTTCGTGCCGGGGGCTATACCGTTGTCGGGGTCGCCCAGGGCTTCGTCATATTCATAACCGCAAACAGAGCATACATAAATCATATTAATACCCGCGCGTAAAAGCATGCATAAACAGGAATGAAAGAATTAATGGGCTAGCGTCCGCCTTTCACCGCTTTTATGCTCCTTCACGCTTTGTTCCTTTCTTTTTTATTGTTATAATTCGGCTTTCCAAAGCCCGTGGAGGTTGCAATAGGCGTACGCCGCTTCGACTTTATCGCCGTGACACGTTTTAAAGCATACCTCGGGCTTGTCGCCGGGCTTCAAAGCCTTGCGCTGGTTTCCCTGCTCGGTCTGAAGACAGATCCACTCGATATAATGCTCGTCCGCCATGGGATGGTCGGCGGAGCCGATATGTACGATGACCTTACCGTCGTCCGCCGTTATCACCGGCACGTGCTTTTCCAAAGACGCGTCGGTGGTGTTGGGCACAAGCTCGCTCATTTTTTCACCGCAGCATATCACCCTTACACCCGAATCCTTCAGATATGCGATAATGTTGCCGCAATGCTTGCAGCGGTAGAACTTCATTTCCATTTTTTTCACTCCTTTATATTTTTATTGATTTGACGATGGCATCGGCGAAAGCCTGAGCCTCCGCAAGCTGATTTTCCTTTAATGATGAATTAACGGTCAGTGTTTCATTCAAAAAATCAAGGTTTTTAAGCGGCGATAGTATTTCCTTCATCAGCTTTCCGGCGGCGGGCGCCCACGAGCCGTTTTGGATAAACCCGACGGTTCTGTTTTGCAGATTATGAGCCGCGATATCCCGCAGCAGCTCGTCCATTTTTATAAAAATACCCGTATTATATGTCGCGGAAGCGAAAACAAGATGACTGTATTTAAAGCACTGCGACAAAATTTCGGAAGAATCGGTAACGGAAACGTCAAACATCACGGTTTTAACGCCTTTTTCGCGTAGCATTGCTGAAATAATCTCCGCGACATTTTCGGTATTGCCGTAAATCGATGCATAGGTTATCAGTACGCCGGTTTCTTCCGGAATGTAGGAAGCCCATTTTTCGTGCTTATCGACTATATAGCCTATATTATCCCGCCATACCATACCGTGCAGCGGACATATCATCCGTATATCCGATGCCGCGGCCTTTTTGAGCAGGCTCTGCACCTGAACGCCGTATTTGCCCACTATATTGGTATAATATCTCCGGCATTCATCGAGATAATCTCTGTCGAAGTCAACCTCGTCTGCGAAAACGGCGCCGTTTAACGCGCCGAAGGTACCGAACGCGTCGGCGGAAAACAAGGTTCCGTTCAACGGGTCATAGGTCACCATTACCTCAGGCCAATGCACCATGGGCGCCATATAAAACGCCAGCTTGCGGTTTCCCGTGTCAAGGCTGTCGCCTTCCTTAACAATAATCGCTCTTTCGGTCACATCAATGCCGAAAAACTGATATATCATATTCTGAATCTTCCGGTTACAAACAATCTTGGCTCCCGGATAACGTTCCAAAAGCTCCGTCAGCGTTGCAGAATGGTCGGGTTCCATATGATGAACGACAACATAGTCGAGCGGTCTGCCGTCGAGAACATAGCTTAGATTTTCAAAGAAAACCTTACCCACCGCTTTATCAACGGTATCAAAAAGCACGGTTTTGTCATCAAGCAAAAAATATGAATTGTACGACACCCCTTTGGGTACCGAAAACACGCCTTCGAACATGGCGAGTCTTCTGTCGTTTGCGCCGACCCAATATAAATCTTCCTTTATTTTCCTTACACAATGCATAATCAGCCTCCGTATGTTAATAATAATGCTTTCTATTAATAAATTCGGTTGCCGGAGCAACTGAGCGTTATTTTTCTTTGCTTATTCCCGTAAACATATACGAGGTGATTTATAATGAAACAAAACTGCGCTGCCGCTACCGCGGTTTCCGCGCTTGCCGAGATAATCGCGTGCAAGCTCAGCGATAACGAGATCGCTTTGCTTTCGGCGGTTCTTGTTCAGCTCGGCGACACGCTTGCGACAATCCTTACGCTCAGGGAAATATGCGAAGGCGAGGATGTAACGATTCCTCCCGCCATACCCTAATCTATACAGGCGTTGTTGGCTGCGAGTGTTGCGCGCAGCTTATTTATATCGATATCCCTTACCGTTTTATTATCGGCGCTTGCGATGGCTGCGGCGGTTCCGGCGGCTTCGCCGAGCGTACATACGATTGCCATGATACGTATGGATGCCTGCGCCTCGTGCGTGGCGGAAATACAACGCCCGGCGACCAGCAGATTGTCGCTTCCCTTGGGAACAAGGCAACGGTAAGGAATGGTATAATACTGTCCTTCGGGGAAGAAATAATGGCTGGTTCCGCTGCCTTCCGGATTATGTATGTCTATATCGTAATTTCCGGCGGCTATGGCGTCTTCGAATTTCGTGCAGGTGATAAGCTCGTCGGCGGTTAATATATGCTCTCCGTCTATCATACGGCTTTCCCTTACACCGGTTTGTACCGCGGTAGACAGCACTTTGCTGTTTTCAAAGCCGGGGATATGATTTACGAGGAAATTATGCAGCTCGAAAACCTGCTCTCTCGCCTCTATATCCGCTTTAGTAATATCGCGGCAGTCAACCGGATTGTACTTTATAACCCTTGTGGCGTTGAGCTGTACTATACCGGGGAACACCGTATGGAAAACCATTATTCCGTCCATGGGATTTTTTATATACCCTTTTTTCTTTTCTTCCCGCCATATATCCACGATTTTATAATACTGCTCGTCGAATTTAACGGGATCGACTCCAGCTATCGAAAAGCACAGTGTCATAGGCTGACAAAGATGGTCGGAGGGACGTCCGAGACGTGTGGGAAAGCCCGCGGAAAACGCCGCGTCGGCGTCGCCCGTGCAGTCGATAAAATAATCGCCCTCAAGCCTTACAAGCCCCGATTTATTGGCGACAGTCACCGATTTTACACGGCTTCCCTCCCTTTCCGCCGTAACGAAAAAGGAATTGAACAGCAGCTCCGCTCCGGCTTCCGCCATTTTGTGGTTTAAAATGATTTTCAGGTATTCGGGATTGAATATATTGCTGCGCATCGCTCCCATGCTCCGCAGATCGTTGACCGTTTCTTCAAAAATCCCCTTTGAGAGCTGTTTTATTTCGCCTGTTTCGGGCATTTTTGTCCAATTGCGCATAAACGGATTAACCGCCATTGCGCAGGGCGCTCCGCCCAAGCAGTTTAATCTTTCCACAAGCAGAGTTTTGGCTCCGTTCCTCGCGGCGGCAAGCGCCGCACCGCAGCCGGCGAACCCTCCGCCGATTATTATAATGTCGTATTTATTCATTCTGATATCTCCGTTTTTTGTAAAATAAAAAATCAAACCGAAACCGGAACGCTTTTATACCTAATCCGTGTGTATTTATGCTACCATAACGGAATAAAAATGTCAATAAAAAAGAAAAAGACGCGCTTTATGCCTTTGCCTTTTTCTTGACTTGATATGAAATTTTATACGGTCTGCAGCTGCTTGTCAGCAATCTTTTTTATGCACGCATATTCAAGGAAAGCGTCTTTCGGAAGAGGTTCCGAATACAAATAGCCCTGAATGTAATCCACGCCCCAGCTTCTTCCCTTTTCCGCTTGGGTTTCCGTTTCAATGCCTTCGATAACTATCTTGACGCCGTAGCCGTGCATAGGTCCGATGGTGTGCTTAACCAGGTCGCCGCGCTGGGGTTCCATGGCAAGCTTTATAATGGATTTGTCGAATTTTATAACGGAAAACGGAAGAGAGATAAGGCTGCTCATGCTGGAATATCCGGTTCCGTAATCGTCAAGATGGAATTCAAAGCCCTTTGTCTTCATCATATTTAGGTTGAAAGCAAGAATTTCTTTTGACGCCACGGCGGCTGTTTCAGTAACCTCAAAGGCTATAAGTCGGTGATCGACGCCGTAACATTTCGCTTCCCTCAGAATGTCTTCCATTACCGTTTTCTGGACGCACTCTATGGACGAAAGATTAACGGAAATATGGTTTATACCCGCGCCGCGTATATCGTATTCCGACAGCAGCTTCCAGACCTTTTCCCTGACGCATTTTCCAAGCTCGAGTATCAATCCGCTTTGTTCGGCGACAGCTATGAATTCCGTCGGAGAGACAGGTCCGAGCACCGGGTCGGTCAGCCTCGCGAGAGCCTCCGCCGCGACAACTTCGCCCGTATAAGCGTCCACAATCGGCTGATATACCATATTTATGAGGTTATCGCTTACGGCACGCGTCACCGCGGCTTTTACCTGCTGTCTGCGGTAGTACTTTCGTATAAGCTCTTGATCCGCGATCAGAGTTTTATCGTCCCCGCGTTCCTTTGATTCGCGAATGGTAAATTCCATAAACTCAATTAAAACCTCGCTCGACTGAAAGTGTACGCTGTCAAGTACAACCCTGGTGGAGCCAATGGGAATTTCATAGTTTTTTATATGCAGGGTTTTGGGCAGGCTTTCGGCAAATTCATATATTTTATTAACCGGTATGTCGCCTTTTATAATCACATAAAATTCATTTCCGTATATTCGCGCAAGCTCCCCGGCGCTGCCGAGCGTGCGTGACATATGCAAAAGCAGCTCGTTTCCGCAAAGCTCTCCGTAAACTTCGTTCACATGGCGAAGCTCGTTAACGGAATAACCGAGCACATAAAAGTGTTTTTTTCGGTTAATATATTCCGTCAATATGGAAACGAGAGCCGAATAGTTATACGACTTGGTCAGAGGATCGGAAATTTCCGACGGGGACTGCATGGCTATATACATAATAATTAAGGAAAGCGCGGCGGAAAAGTCGATAACCTGATATTCGTTATTATTAAACTGTATCGATAACGCGACGAGCTGAATAACGATCAGAGCTATTACCGTATATTTTTGTTTTACCGTTACGCTTCCGGCGGATGAAAGCAAAATTATTACGCACAATGCGGCGTACAGTATATAGCTTATATAAACAACGATCATCAGTTGTCCCGATATATAATAACCGTCCTTGATGAAAAATATCAGATCGGTTAAGGGTGTTGTACAAATCAATGCCGCCACCGTTAAATACGGCACGGCGACGGTTATGATATATCTGTATTTCAATCCCGTCAATTTGCCGGTCAGTTCCAGTATATAAAACGCCATAACGCACGGAAGCATATGCAGCATGAGCTGATAGCACATATTTACCGCCGTGATAAAAATATCCTGTCCTTTTCCGTCGATAAAAATGGCGGAAATATTAAGGACAGGAATTACTGTCACTATAATACCTATTGCGAAGAACAAAACGCTTTGCCTGTTTTTCAATCTGGGACAAAGCAAAAAATAGGTCATAGTAATTATTGATATAATGAACGCGCTGATTTCATAATTGACAATATATCCCATTCGCTTTCGCTCTCCCTCCGCTTTCCCACGCTGCTTTGAAATCATCAAAATATTGCGTCTTGCATCTTGCGTCTTGCGGTTTCAGTGTTATACGACCTGCGGATTTCCGTTAATAAAAGCCGTATAATAAAACTGCTGTTCGGCTATTGACCCGGTTTTATATATATTATCAACACTGCATGCTTTTCCTCATTTTAATCGGTCTATATTCGTTACAATCCTTTACGGAATTATTTTATCAAAAAATGCAAAATATGAAATATTATGCATTATTGTAGAATATAATACCACTTAATAAGATAATTGTCAATAAAAAAGCATATTAAAATTCAAAATTTATAAAATCTTGACACCTAAAATAGCGCCTATCGTTACATTGGTGGCTTCGGCAAGCTCGTCGAGTATGGTTATATCCGGACAGGATAGTCCGCGTTCCCATTTGGATACCGCCTGCGGCGTAACGCCCACATGGCAGGCAAGCTCTTTCTGGGTAATCCCCGCGGCGCGTCTGAATACGGATATACGCTTACCTAAGGCTGAAACATCAATCATATTAAAACCCATGCGTTAAGCGTTAAAACATTAACATGTTAAGACATTAGCACGTTAAAATGTTAACATGTTAAACCGGCACTACATAAACAGATATGTTAGTCGGCACGGGTTCGCACCTGCCTTTCTTTCTTAATAATTTAAAATTGTTTTCCCTGGGATTTGTAAAAAATAAGGGCGCATCCGCTGAGGATGCGCCCCCGAAATCGTGGGATCGCGCTATTCGCCATGGGATATGCCGACAGCTATTCGACAATACCCGTGAGGCGAGCGGCACTGCATCCGTTATGATTTCTGATGAACATGACACCGCCTCCTTTACAAAATATTTCATTCCCGAAGTTGTACTTCCTTCGATTCTGATAATGTCATTATAGCATAATTTTACCGTTTGTCAATAAACTTCTGGTTTATTATTAAATAAATCGGAATAAATGCTCCGTCAACGTTAATCGGCTTCGACTCCGTATACCTCCAGCTCCGTACAGTTGATAAACCCGGCTTCTCCGCCCGCCGTGCCTATAAGTCTGATACCCGAGCAGGTAAGATTATCAAGCGTGAAGGTATATGTTTCCAGGCTTGCGCCGAAAGCGCCTATAGTGTTGCCCACCGGATAATCGGGGTCGGGCGGGCATTCCACGGTCTGCCAGACACCGTCTATGAGCGCTTCAAGACGAAGCGTGCCGTCGGCAAACCAGCCGCCGTTATTATAATGTATGCCTTCGGTATACACCACGGAGGAGATAACGAAATTATCCGTGAATAGATAGCCGATATAATCCTCATGCGCGGAAAGATAGCCGACAAAGGTATCGTACTGCAGAGTGGCGCCCATGATTTTCGCTCCGTCGCGGATTACGTTTATATCCTTGCTGCCGCCGCCGGTCGGGATTGTATCGCTGACGGTTATCGCGGAAAACGGCGCCAGGTTTCTGACTGTTCCGACTTCTCCCACGTCCTGCCGGTTGTCGGCGGTTGTAGTTATATCGCCCGACACCGTTTTGCTGTTGCCTGCACCGTCAACGACGGTGCAGGTAACGGTATATTTACCCGCTTTGGCATAGCTATAGCAGGCGATATTGGCTTCGACTACCGTTCCATCGCCAAGGTCTATATTGAAGGATTCGATACCGAGATTCGATTTTGCGGATATATCAAACTTTACGTTTGCACCGGAGGCGGTAAGAGTCATGGTAACCGTGGGTTCTTCGGGCCATTGCTCGAAGGGGACGGGCGTGATTTCGTTAAATTGGGGAATAGACCATACGCCGTCGTTCAGCGTCGCGCCGTTTGCCTCAAGCACCTGCTTGGTGATGGCAAGGCAGGCGTAAACCGTATCGGAAAGGCTGTAACTGGTATAGGAAAATTTCGTTTCCGTCATATCAAGCCCAGCCTTGAATTTGGCGGGGATATTTTCATACCCGTAGAAATTGCCGAGAATTCCGCCGACGGTGGAGGGGTTGCAATCGGAATCCTGACCGCATCTCATGGAGATTTTCATGGAATTTTCAAAATCCCCCTCGCCCCAAAGCAGACCCATAAGCACATATGCGGCGTTAAGCTTGGCATCTATATTGAAAACCGAACCGCAGCCTACCGGGCATCTGTCGTCGTTTCCCCATTTATCCTCTATAAACTGCCAACATTCTTCCCATGTTTTTTCGGTTTCATATTGGTTCTTAACGTCGTTAATTACTTCTTTAAACTTAGTACCGTCGGGAATTGAATCAAACCCGGCGGTTATTATTTCCTCAAGCGATTGGGCGATATATGCCTCGGCGTGCATCGCCGCCACAAAAACGCCGCCGTAAACGCCGTCGCCGTAATTGGTAATATGACCTATTTCAAAAGCGCGCATCGCCGCGGCGTTCACAAGCCCCGCATATATTTCGCCCACAAAATCGGCGTCTATCTGCCAGTCTATGTCGTCGCAATGCGAATTATAAAGATAGCTGCCGCAGAGCGAAGCCTCAATGCCGGCTCTGAGATTTTCTCTGCCCTTTTTATTGGCGTGGTCAAGACCGTAGGTCGAATTTTTAAAGGCTTCGCCGAGGATGTCAATACCGGTATCATACCCGGTTTTCGCCATCTGTTCCACATAGGTTATTTCGACATAAAGGTCGTCCTGCCAAAAAGCGTTGTTTATATTCAGGGTTGTAAAATCCGGAACGTCGCTTTCCGACATCATAACCCCCTGGAACCAAAATTCGTTATCCGCTCCCAGAACGACACCCGCCATCTGACCCACCCACGCGCCGAGCAGCTTGTCGTAAAGATCATTTTCCGAAAGGCCTATGTATTCGGTTACTTCCGATACCTCCCCGGAGGCGGTTTCGCTTTCGTTGTCACTTTCGTTGTCACTTTCGTTTTCGCTTGCGTTGCTTTCCGTACCGGATACCGTTCCCGTACCGTTCCCGCATGACACAAGCAGCAGGCACGCAAGCAGTAACAGGCAAACCATGCGTTTTATGCGCTTAATGCGCTTAATGCGTTTCATAAATATCTCCCAGTTCTTATAAGATATTTTTATTATACATAATCAGTAAATAATGTCAATAAAATGCCGCGATAATTATGAAAATAATACATTGCTTTTAAAAACGTTTGTGCTATAATCAATCCGTTTTGAAAATATACGTTTATGAGGCGCGCAATGCTTATCACGGCGGTAATAGGTACGGTCAGCTGTTTCGCAATGGTTATCGGGGTATTTTTTAAACCGAAGCTTTTTTTCGGTAAAATCGGCGTCGATACATATTGGCTTTTCCCCCTCATGGGTGCCTTAACGCTCATCGCAGCGGGGAAATGTAAAATATCATCGCTGGTTTCATCACTCACCGCCGATACGGCGATAAATCCCGTTAAAATACTGATACTCTTTATTTCCGTGACCGTGCTGTCGATTTATCTTGACGAAACGGGCTTTTTCGGCTTTCTTGCCGAAAAAACTCTGCGCTTCGCAAAAGCCAGTCAGATAAAAATGTTTGTGTATCTCTATATAATTATATCGCTTCTTACGGTTTTTACCTCAAACGATATTATAATTCTCACCTTTACGCCGTTCATCTGTTACTTTACAAAAAACGCCGGGATAAACCCGGTGCCCTATCTTACAGCCGAATTTGTCGCCGCCAATACCTGGAGCATGGCGCTTATCATCGGCAATCCGACCAACATATATCTTGCGTCTTTCTGTGAAATAAGCTTTTTCTCATATCTTAAGACCATGCTTTTGCCTGCTCTTTTCGCAGGGGCGGCGTCTTTTACGATGCTTTTGATCCTGTTTGGGAAAAAGCTGTCGCAGCCCGTAAAGCCGGTATACAGGGACGCGCATATAAAAGACAAAGCCCTCCTTTCGGTCGGGCTGATTCATCTTTGCGCCTGTACGCTGCTGCTTGCCGTATCTTCATATACAGGGTGGAATATGTGGGTAATAACTTTTGTTTCCGCCGTAAGCTTATTTGTTTTCACTTTGATTTTTAATATTATACGAAAAGAAAAGCCTCATATTCTCGTCGGATGCATTAAACGCGCTCCGTGGCAGCTGATTCCCTTTGTGCTCTCCATGTTTGTAATTGTGCTGACCTTTTATGAAAACGGCGTGTCAAGGCTGCTTTCCGATTTACTCGGAACGAAATATATTGTTTTAAAATACGGATTTTCTTCGTTTTTAGCGTCCAATGTTATAAACAATATCCCCATGAGCGTGCTTTTTTGCTCGTTTATAGGCGCTCTGCCGGAAACGGCGCGCGTGAGCGCGGCATACGCCGCGGTTATCGGCTCGAATATCGGCGCTGTCCTGACTCCAGTCGGCGCGCTCGCAGGGATAATGTGGTCGTCCGTATTAAAAAATCAGGAGGTGAAATTCGGTCGTTTGGATTTTATAAAATACGGCGCGCTCATTTCGCTTCCGGCTCTGCTTGCGGCGTTAGTCGGCCTCGTTATCGCTTTTGGCGGATGGCTGTAAAAGATTTGATTGATATTTAAATCTTAAACTCCACTATCGTGACACCCGTATCGCCTTCGCCGTAGCGTCCGCTCCTGTATGAGCGCACCCGTTTGTCGTGCTTGAGATGTTCCCACACCGCGGCGCGTAAAGCTCCCGTGCCCTTGCCGTGGATAATGCTTACGGTATGATAATTTGCCGTCAGCGCCGTTTCAAAATATCTGTCTATGACGAAATAAGCGTCGTCGCCGGTAAGTCCGCGCATATCCACCTCGTTTTTGACCGCCTCGGTCGAATGAGTATAGGTCGCCGCGGATTTTTTGATTTCCCGCTTTTTCTCTTCTATAAGACGCAATTCGGAAAGCTTGACCCTGGTGGTTATAATGCCCGCCTTCACCGTGGCGTTTTCGCCGTCGAGCGTCTGTATATACGCTTTTTTCTTTATGCCGGAAATCATCACCTCGTCACCGACGCGCAGAGGTCTGGGAGGTATATAAGCTTCCTTTTCCTCGTCCTCTTGAGAAACAGACGCGGTTCCGGTTTTTTTTATCTCATCGCGTATAGCGATACGCGCCGCTTCCATATTGTCGAATTTTTTCTCTTTTTCCGCGTCACGCTTGAGCTTGTTCAGCTCGCCGAAGATATAATCGCTCGACGCCTTTGCCTGAGCCATCAGGCGCACCGCTTTTTCGCGCGCTCTTTCCGCTTCGACGCCGCTTTCCCTTTCCACTCTTTCCTTTTCAGCCTTCGCCGCGGCAAGGTTCGCTTCCGCCTCGCGGGTAAGCTTTTCAATTTGCTCTCGCTCTTTCGACAAACGGCTTTCGGTTGCCTCAAGCCTTGTGAGCACGTCCTCGAAACGGACGTTTTCCTCGCTCATCGCGGATTTTGCCCGTTCTATTATTCTTTCGGGCATACCGAGACGCAGCGAAATGGCAAAGGCGTTGGATTTTCCGGGTAAACCCGTTATAAGGCGGTAGGTCGGGCGCAGCGTTTCCACGTCGAACTCGCAGGAGGCGTTCATAACGCCCTGCGATTCCAGCGCGTAGGTTTTTAATTCCGCATAATGGGTTGTAGCCGCCACGACCGCGCCTATACGCTTCATATCCTCAAGTACCGCCACCGCAAGAGCCGCGCCTTCCGTGGGATCGGTGCCCGCTCCCAGTTCGTCGAAGAGCACAAGGGACTTGCAGGAGGAATTTTTAATAATCCCCACGATATTGGTCATATGCGCGGAAAAGGTGGAAAGCGACTGCTCTATCGACTGCTCGTCGCCGATGTCGGGCAATATCTCGTCAAACACGGGCAGAGCCGTGCCGAAATCGCAGGGAACCTCAAGCCCCGCCTGTGCCATCATGGAAATAAGTCCGACGGTTTTCAGCGTGACGGTTTTGCCGCCGGTATTGGGTCCGGTTATCACCAGAATACCGTCGCTTTTACCGCCGAGAGTAACGGATATCGGCACGACCATATCCTTGTCAAGCAGCGGATGACGCGCGTTTACCAGCTTTATATATTGATTGTTTTCATTAATTACCGGCGAAATTCCGCGTATTTCAAAGGAATAATCGGCCTTGCCGAATATAAGCGACAAATCCCTGATAACCTTAAAATTGTTGGTTATTATATCCGCGTCCTGCGTCACCATTGCGGAAAGAGCCGAAAGTATCTTTTCGATTTCCTCCAGCTCGGCGTTTTTAAGCTCTCTCAGCCTGTTGTTACCCTCAAGCACAGCCAGCGGTTCGATAAACAGCGTCGCTCCCGACGAGGAGGTGTCGTGTACCAGACCCTTTATTTCATTTTTGAACTCCGCTCTCACGGGAACGACATATCTGCCGTTTCTGAGCG
>JAQVQF010000026.1 GCA_028701715.1 Eubacteriales bacterium
ATTCCGGGGACAACGTTGTAAAAGGTCTTCATCCGTTGCCAGAGAAAATGCTGCTTGAAGCAAGAGAAGAAGCCATGAAAATTTTAAGCCATGTGGTTATCCGCGGTATGTAGCTTTCAACATTTTGTATATCACGCGGTTATAATTAAATAAAAACACAATATATTGTAAAATACCTGTTGACAAGGTTTTTTTTATATGATATTATTATTTCACTGACAAAAAATACAAAGGGGATAGACGGATGTATCAGGTAATAAAAAGAGACGGAAAAGTAACGGAATTCAACATCGCAAAAATCGCAAACGCAGTTAAGGCGGCGTTCGACGCAAAAGATAAACAGTATAACGCGGACATAATAGATTTTCTCGCTCTGAAGGTCACCGCGGATTTTGAACCCAAAATCAAGGACGGAAAAATACAGGTCGAGGATATTCAGGACAGCGTCGAAACCGTGCTTATTAAAGCGGATTACGCCGACGTTGCCAAAGCGTATATTCTTTACAGAAAGCAGCGCGAAAAAATCAGAAACCTCAACTCGACCATGCTCGATTACAAGGACCTTGTAAACAGCTATGTGAATTCCATCGACTGGCGTGTCAAGGAAAATTCCACCGTCACTTATTCGGTGGGCGGGCTTATTTTGTCGAATTCCGGCGCAATAACTGCGAATTACTGGCTTTCCGAAATATACGATAACGAAATCGCAAACGCTCACCGCGATTGCGACATGCATCTTCATGACCTTTCAATGCTTACCGGCTATTGCGCGGGCTGGTCGTTGAGACAGCTTATCAAGGAAGGCTTAGGCGGCGTTTCCGGCAAGATAACCTCAGCTCCCGCAAGCCATCTGGCGACTCTCTGCAATCAAATGGTAAACTTCCTCGGCATTATGCAGAACGAATGGGCGGGCGCGCAGGCGTTTTCGTCATTCGACACCTATCTCGCTCCGTTTGTAAAAGCGGACAGCCTATCCTATGAGCAGGTTAAGAAAGCCATCGAATCGTTTATATTCGGTGTAAATACGCCTTCCCGCTGGGGAACGCAGGCGCCCTTTTCCAATATAACTCTCGACTGGATTGTACCGCCCGATCTTGCCGAAGCAAACTGTATTATCGGCGGAAAAGAAATGGATTTTCGGTATAAAGACTGTCAGAAAGAAATGGATATGGTAAACAAGGCCTTTATTGAAATTATGATAGAGGGCGACGCCAACGGGCGCGGTTTTCAGTACCCCATACCCACCTATTCGATAACGGGCGATTTCGACTGGTCGGAGACGGAAAACAACCGTCTGCTGTTTGAAATGACAAGCAAATACGGTACGCCTTATTTTTCAAATTATATAAATTCGGATATGAAGCCGAGCGACGTCAGAAGCATGTGCTGCAGACTGCGTCTCGACCTGCGCGAGCTGAGAAAAAAATCCGGCGGTTATTTCGGCAGCGGCGAATCGACCGGTTCGGTGGGCGTCGTCACGATAAACATGCCGCGTATCGCATACCTTTCCGCAAATCCGCAGGAATTTTACAAACGGCTTGACAAGGTGATGGATATCGCGGCGCGGTCCCTCAAGGTGAAGAGAAACGTTATCACCAAGCTTTTGGAAGCGGGTCTGTATCCTTATACAAAGCGTTATTTGGGCACGCTGGACAATCATTTTTCCACCATAGGGCTTATAGGCATGAACGAGGCGGGACTCAATGCGAATTGGCTGAAGGCGGACATGACGCATAAAGAAACACAGGAATTCACCAAGGAAGTTTTAAACCACATGAGAGCAAGACTTTCCGATTATCAGGAAAAATACGGGGATCTTTACAACCTTGAGGCTTCTCCCGCGGAATCCACGGCGTACCGCTTTGCCAAACACGATGTCGAAAAATTTCCCGACATAATAACGGCAAGCGAAAAGGATAAAACACCGTATTATACGAATTCCTCGCATATACCCGTCGGTTTTACGGAAGATGTTTTCGAAGCACTCGATATACAGGACTCGCTTCAGACGCTTTACACCTCCGGGACGGTTTTCCATGCCTATCTCGGCGAAAAGCTCCCCGACTGGAAAGCCGCGGCTAACCTTGTAAGGAAAATAGCCGAAAATTATCGTCTGCCTTACTATACGCTGTCTCCCACCTATTCGATATGCCGCAATCACGGCTATTTAAAGGGCGAGGTTCACAGCTGCCCGGAATGCGGAGATCAAACCGAGGTCTATTCCAGAATAACCGGTTATTATCGTCCGGTTCAAAACTGGAACGACGGTAAAGCTCAGGAATTTAAGGACAGAAAGGAATACGATATTAGCAGTTCGTATTTAAAGGAAAAGCATTACGAAAAGGCCGTCGTTGAAAAAGAAGAATTAAAAGAAGGCAGCTTTACCTATCTGTTCACAACCCCCACCTGTCCGAGATGTAAAACCGCAAAGCTTTTTCTTGATAAAGCGGGGATTGGTTACGATCCGATAGACGCGCTTTCCCAAACCGATACGGTGAAGGAGTACGGCGTTACTCAGGCGCCCACCCTTATTGTCGTAAACGAAGGCAAAATGAATAAATATGACGATATATCTGAGATACGGAAATATATCGAAGCATTTAAAGGCTGATATATGTATGACATTATTATAGTAGGCGGAGGGCCTGCGGGGCTTACCGCGGCTCTTTACGCCCTGAGAGCAAACAAAACCGTCCTTATTATAGAAAAATCCGCTTTCGGCGGACAAATGACGCTGTCCCCCAAGATAGAAAATTATCCCGGCTTCGAATCGCTAACTGGGTTGGAGCTTTCCGACAGGATGACCGAACAGGTGCTGTTAAAGGGAGCGGATATCGAGCTGGACGAGGTAAGGGAAATTATCGACGGTGATATTAAAAAGGTCATCACCGCTTACGGAGAATATCAGGCGAAGGCGGTCATTGTTGCGACCGGTGTCAAGCACCGGCAATTGGGTGTTGACAGAGAGGAAGCCTTTATCGGGCGGGGCGTGTATTATTGCGCGGTCTGCGACGGAGGCTATTTTACCGGGAAAGAGGTAATCCTAATCGGAGGCGGCAATTCGGCGCTTCAGGAAGCGACGCTTCTTTCGGATATCTGTAAAAAGGTTACGATAGTCCAAAATCTTGCTGATTTTACCGGGGAAGCGAAAATGGCTGCCGTCGTAAGATCAAAGCAAAACGTGAACTGCGTTTTTTCGACCACAGTAGAGCGGATAATGGGAGAGAATGAATTTTCGGGCGTAACGGTTAAAAATACCGAAACGCGGGAAATTACCAAGCTAAAAGCCGACGGTATGTTCGTGGCAATAGGGCTTGCTCCCGACAATAAGGCGTTTGAAAACGTAATTACACTCGACCGATGGGGATATTTCGATGTCGGCGAGACCTGTCTGACCTCTACGCCGGGTATATTTGCCGCCGGCGACTGCCGTTCCAAGAAAATACGTCAGATAACCACCGCCACCGGCGACGGCGCGTGCGCCGCGCTCGCTGCCTGCGACTATATCGACCGCGGAGGGGCATAAACGATCTCATTCGTTGCAAGCGTTTCAATAAATTTTTATTTTTATTATCTTTTCAGGATGGTGTATTATGGGTAAAATGATTAGGCTCGTTCTGTCGGTGATATTGATAATCGCCGTGTCGCTGACGCTGTTCGCCTGCGGAAAAGGGGACAGCGAAAATTCACAGCCCGTATCTTCGGAGGAGCAGCAGTCCGAAGATGAAAAAAGCACGGGGTCGGAGGAATCGGAAATGGAAGAAAGCAACGGGTTAAGCGTCGCGCCTCTGCCCGAGGGAGCGGTTGAATCGACGAATTATACCGTCACGGTAAAATACGGAACAAACGGAACGGAAATCGCCGTACCCTGTTATCCCGCCAAGGTGGGCATGGAATCGGTGTCATATACCGGAGCGGGAGAAATTAAAAACGACACAATGTCGTTTTGTTGTTTTGAAAGCGATTTTGATGAGACGGTATATATAACGGTAACACCGTTAAAAGGTTTTGAAAATTGTGTTATACGTCCGCTTGCCGAAAGCATCGCCTTTACCGAAAAAGACGGGAGTATAACCTTCGCTCTGAATTCGGCAATAAAAATATCCGTCGAATTCGATGATGAAATTTATACGAACCTGTTTATATACGCCGATCGGTTCGAAACCGAAGCGTTTACAGAAAACGACACAAACGTCATTTATTACGGTCCCGGAGTTCATCATGCGGGTAAAATTACGCTGTCTTCCGATCAAACCCTGTATATCGCGCCCGGAGCGTTGGTTTACGGGTATGTTGTCTGCACGGACGCGGAAAATGTCGCGATAAGAGGACGCGGAATACTCAGCGGCGGCGAGCTTACGCACAGAATGGACAGCGACAGGTATATGCTTTGCACCTTCGATAATTGCAAAAACGTTACGGTGGACGGAGTGGTGTTTTTGGATTCACCTACCTGGACGCTTCGCACCTACTGCTGCGACGATGTTGTGATAAACAATTTAAAGGAAATATGCTGGTATTACAACAGCGACGGCCTGGATATATGCGGCTGTGAGAATGTGACCATAACCGATTGTTTTCTCAGAAATTACGATGATAATATTTCGATAAAATCCTTCGAGTCCAAAGACAGCGTGAATATCACGGTAAGCGACTGTGTCTTCTGGGCGGACTGCGCTCACAATATGCTCGTCGGTCCGGAAGCGAGAGCAGCCGAATACGAAAACCGGTTTACCGATATAACCTTTAAGAACATCACGGTTTTGGAACAGAATCAAAAGGCTGATTTTTACAAGGGAGTAATGGCGATCACCTGCGCGGATAACGCCGTGTTTGATAAAATTACATGGGAAAACATTATAATCGAAAGAATGTCAAACGGAGCGGTTATTAATTTCAGATATTCCGACGATTACGCAACCTATTACGGTAAATCAATCGGCGGAGTTACAATCAAAAATGTCAGCTGCGACTGTGTCCCGGCAAGGGGCGACAGTATTATCGGCCTTAAAAATAATCCCATTGCCGATATTACCATAATTAATTATACCTTAAACGGTAAGCTAATAACCTTTGAGGAAAACAACTTTACCGGCGAGCTGGGTTATGTGGACAGCCTGAAAATCGACGGCGACGAAAGAAAAATCGTGACCGGAATCGAACAGCCAAAGCAGGTATATGTGCCCTATCTTAAAATCATATCCGCCGACGGAGGCAACGGTTCGCTGCAAGCGTCTTTCGCCAGCGGACAGTTTGAAGCGGGAAAGACCTATACCATTAAAGCGGCGGCGAAGTTCGAGGATATCGATCAATCGGTCGGCGCTGACGCCAATCAGGGATTAGGCTTTGTTAACTGTTATATATACAAGTCCGACGGCACGCTTGACGCCTTTTATGACTTCGCAAAATGCAATTACGGCGACGCGGACTGGAAAAGCTATAATACTTCGTTTACGATACCTCAAAACCCGGGCGCGGTAACCGTTTCCATAGGCTTCTGGGAAGCTTCGGGTATAGTGTCCTGCTCGGAAATCGAAATACTCGACCCTAACGGCGAGGTTATATTCTTCGAGGACTTTTCCGAAGGGTTCGACGCTTCGGTTTGGAAAGAGACCTACAAGCCCAAATCCGTTGAAATTATTACGGAGGAAGCCGAATGAATACACCGCGTCCGGAATACCCAAATCCCGTTTTTATGAGAAAAGAATGGTTAAATTTAAACGGCGAATGGAGCTTTTCCTGCGGCGAATGTAAAAAAGCCGATAAAATTATCGTGCCGTTTTGCCCCGAATCCGTATTATCCGGGGTGGGTTATACGGGATTCATAAAAAAGGTGATTTATTCAAGGCGTTTTGAAATACCCGCCGAATGGAAGGGAAGAAGAGTTTTTATTCATTTCGGCGCGGCGGATTACCACGCAAAGGTGTATATAAACGGCGGCTTTGCGGGTTCTCATAAGGGCGGATACACTCCTTTTGCCTTCGATATAACAAAATTTCTTGTTGACGGCGAAAACAAAGTGACCGTTGAAGCGGAAGACGACCTTTTTTCGGGGAATCAACCCTCCGGCAAGCAGTCCAAGCGGCTTGAATCCTTCGGGTGCTTCTACACGCGTACCACGGGTATATGGCAAACCGTTTGGCTTGAGGCCGTGCCGAAAGATTATATCGTATCGGTAAGAATAGAAGCAAATGCCGAAGGGAACGTGCGTATAGCCGTTAATAAGACCGGCGAAGGTATTGTAAAAGCGGAAGCCTTTTATAACGGTGAATCCGTATGCGTCATAAAAAACGCCGGTGTCATTGAAATGAATATTTCCGATATTCATCTTTGGGACATAGGTCAGGGGAACCTGTATGACCTTACGCTCACCTACGGAGACGACAGGGTTTATTCTTATTTCGGTCTGCGCTCAGTAAGCCTTGAAAACGGTGATCTTTTATTAAACGGCAGAAAGGTTTTCGGCAGATGGGTGCTCGACCAGGGCTTTTATCCCGACGGGATATACACCGCTCCGGACGATGACGCTTTAAAAAATGATATTATATATTCCATGCAGCTCGGCTTCAACGGAGCGAGGCTGCATCAGAAGCTGTTCGAACCCCGTTTCCTTTATTGGGCGGATAAGCTCGGCTATATGGTATGGGACGAGCATGCCAACTGGGGACTTGACATATCAAAAGCGGAAGCGGTCGAAAATTTCCTTCCCGAATGGCTTGAGGGCATGGAGCGCGATTTTTCGCATCCTTCCGTTATCGGCTGGTGTCCGTTTAACGAAACCTGGGATACGGAAGGCGGAAAACGGCAGTGCGACGATGTGCTGCGAATCGTTTATGAGGCGACAAAAAAGTTCGACAACACGCGTCCTGTCATAGACACAAGCGGTAATTTCCATGTCATAACCGATATTTTCGACATACATGATTATAATCAGGATAAAAGCCAATTTGCCTCTCATTACGACGGGCATATATTTCTCAACTTCACAGACCGCCAGACTTATAGGGGCGAGCCTTATTTCGTCAGCGAATACGGCGGCATCAAATGGTCAGAGGGTGAAAACGGCGGCTGGGGCTACGGCGACGCGCCCAAAACAAGGGAGGAATTCCTCGACCGTTATTCCTCGCTGACGCATACTCTTCTTGCCAATGATAAAATACTCGGCTTCTGCTATACCCAGCTTTACGATGTCGAGCAGGAGCAGAACGGACTTATGACCTATGACCGTAAATTTAAATTCGAACCGGAAATAATACATAAAATCAATACGGAAAAAGCCGCCATAGAATAAAGATTGAAAGATAAATCTTTCAATCGACAAACTTTTGCCTTTGCGGTTTAAACAACCGCAATTTCGGATAAACAAAACCGTCAAAAGTTTGCAATCGGTGGTAAAGCATAATTTGAATATAAAAAAATGAGCCGTGAGGCTCATTTTTATTGACGTCAATTCAGACCGTACTGTTCAAGAATCCATTCGTTGCGGTTCTTTAACCAGTTTCTCATATAATCGATTTCACCGTCATAGGTGCCGTCGGAAGGGATGCGTTCCAGCTCGCTGTAAATATCCGATGTCGACCAAACGGTATAATTTTTATTAAAATCGTCACGGAATTCATCAAGCAACGCGTCTATACGGTTTTTACCCAGCTCATTGTCTTTATAAATGTTTATGATAAAGGGTTGCAATTCCTTATATCTGTCTGTCACCATTTGCTTTATTTCGGCACATTTGAAAAGGTGCTTATTCCACAGACCGAGACACTGCCAGCCTTCCCAGGAATTACCCGAGCCGTATACATTGTTATAATCCTTATAATAATCGGAAGAGCAGTTACCGGCGGAAAGGTCAAAATCCCATACCGGGCCCTCGTACAGCTTACCGTCCTTGATATAAAATCTGGTCGAGCTTGTGGCGTAATCGACCTGCTTGAAAAATTCCTGAACAATATACGCATCGACGAAAGATTGCACGTCCAAATATTCGCTTATTTTGTCTATATCATGCGAAGCAATGGCTTCTTCCGCTTTGGTGAAGAAATCCTGAAGATAAGAGAGCTGTTCCGCGGAGGGCGATTCCGGATCGTTGAAGCCGAGAAGAATGCCGTATATTGGTGTTCTGAAGGATTCGGGATTGGAATATTGCTCCCAGGGCTCAAATTCAAAAAGGAATTCATTACCGGTCGGGTCGATATCAACTCTTGTGTCACCTGTTCCTATGGCTTCGCAAAGCTGATAACAGCCTCGGTAAGAGCCGTTAAGATATACCTCGACAAAGGTGGATTGCTGTACATAAGACATGCCGATGTCGTCCGCAAGATCAAAGGACAGCTTATTGCGTATTTGTGTTTTGTCGTACATATTGGCAAGCAGATACCATTTTTTACTCTTGCCCATTCCCAAAACATTTTCTTTGCTTTCAAATTTAATATTGTACGGTGTTTTTGCCCCGACCGAGGTGGAATTCCCGCGTATTTTAATTGCTCCTTCGGAGTCGGTTATGGTTGTATATTCGCCGGAAGGGTCGTAAATTATAATCGAACACTGATAATAGGTCGTTCTGTGAACGCGGTCGTTATTCAGGGTGGTGATATATACGCGGGGAATACCTCCGTTGTTTTCAAGGAATGAGCTGTCAAAGCCGAGCACATTAATTTCGCTTGACCAAACATGCTCGCCTTCGATATGATATACGGCGCGGATATATCTTGTTGTTATCGGCTTATCCAAATTATATGTATAGTTGCATCCGCTCCATCCGTCAGCTTCGAATACCTCCGCATTGCCAAGGCACGGGGATATCAGGGCGCAGGAGGTGAAGCTTTTTCCGTCATCGGAAACCAGATATTCGATTATGGTGTTATAAGGGTCGCCTATACCCCATTGATTGCCGTAGCAATCCGTACTGAAGCCGTAAACATAAGCGTTGTTGTTTTCGCCGAGATCTATTGTTACCGTAAGGCTATCCGAACCGTAACCTGCTATAAATGTCGAATTGCCGTTGGGGGCGTTAATGCCGTCGGTTAATTTGCCGCGGAGCTTTTTGCCGTTTTTATCGTCGGAATCTCCGAAATCGTCGGTACGGTAGGCTTCGGAAACAGCGGTGTAGGCTTTTCCCACGGCAATATTATACGCCATTTCTATCGGCAGGTCGTTTAATACGGGGTCTGAGGATTCTGAGGTTTCGGATTCCTCTGCGGAGCTTTCTCCGCTTAGGCTTTCGGAGTTGCCGACCGATTCATCGGCTTCGGAAACGGCTTCCGAAGAAGGAGCCACGCCATCGCCGCAGGCAAAAAATGATAAGCAGAGCAAGGACGCAAGAAACAGGAGAAAGAGCTTTTTCAAAAACATCACCACTGACAATTATTTTTATTATTATATACCAATGATTTTTTTTTGTAAAGCGTTATTTGTTAAATTAAGTGCATGGGTATTTGTTGACAAACCTTATTTCATGTGATAATATTTTCAAAAGAGGTGATACCATGGTATTAAAACACGGCAGCGTACTCACTCCGAGCGGGTTGATTAATACAGATATTGTGCTTGAAAACGGCATTATTGCTTATATCGGGGAAACTGAGCATAACGGTATCGACTGCGGCGGAACGACAATAATGCCGGGCCTTGTGGATACTCATGTTCACGGCGCATACGGCACGGAATTTTCCGCGCCCGACGAGGAATTCGACGGCGGGCTTACAGAAATGGCGAAGCACGGAATAACCTCGGTATGCTGTACGGTACGCTGTCTGAAGCAAGAGGATACCTATAAAGCCATAAAAAATATAGTTAAGGAATATAAAAGAAAGCCGCGCGGCGCAAAAATCGAGGGCATTCATCTTGAAGGACCCTTTGTTTCCGCAAAATATATCGGCTCTATGAATCCGGCATGCCTTTCGCTTCCGTCTTCCGCGGAAATGCAAAGGCTGTATGATATGTCGGAAGGGCTGCTTAAAATAATAACGATAGCTCCTGAGCTGGAAGGCGCCATTGAAACGATAAAAACCGCAAAGGATTTGGGTGTGACAGTTTCTCTCGGCCATACGGGAGCCGACTTTGCCACGGCGGAAAGAGCGTGCGAAGCGGGCGCGACAAGGATAACCCACACCTTTAACGCCGCGGTTCCTTTTAATCACAGATCTCCGGGAGTGTTGGGCTTCGGACTTACCGACAACAGAATGGAATGCGAGGTCATATGTGATTTTATTCATCTTGATCCCGCCGCGGTTAAGCTTATATATCTCACCAAAGGTGAGGATAAAATTCATATGATAAGCGATTCGGGTGTGTTCGCGGGGCTCGGCGACGGAGAATTCATCGTCGCCGGCAAAAAACGCATCGTTAAAAACGGAATGTGCATCAACGAAGAAGGCAGAATCGCAGGGAGCTGCTATACCCTTCATCAGGGTGTTTTGAATATGCTCGGCAGAGGCTATTCCTTTAATACCGTATCGAAAACGGCTTCGCTCAATCCCGCAAAAGCGCTTGGTATCAGTAAATATACGGGAACGATCGAGCAGGGAAAAGCAGCCGATATCTGCGTTCTGGACGCTGATTATTCCGCGGTGCGTACTTTTATCGGGGGGATATGCTATGAATAATCTTATCGGAGTGGACATAGGCGGAACAAACGTCGATATAGGTGTTGTGAGCGAGGATTACAAAGTGCTCGAATACACCAAGTTTAAAACAAATAAAGCCTCTGTTTCGGCGATGCTCGGCGATATATGCAATACAATTATACCGCTGGCGAAGCAATACGGCTGCGAAATCATCGGAATAGGCTCGCCCGGACGCACGGTCGACAACCGCAGGATACTGAGAGCGGGGAACATACCCTACGACAATACGCCCGTCGCCGATATTATTGAAAGCAGAACGGGAAAACGCGTTTATCTCGACAACGACGCCAGCTGCGCTCTGTACGGAGAAAAGTTTGCCGGCGCCGGCAGGGATGTATCAAATATGATAGTCATAACCATCGGCACGGGTATAGGCGGCGGGATAATGATCGACAGAAAGACCTATCACGGCACAAACAACCGCGCCGGTGAACTGGGTCATTTTATCATGGACATAAACGGCAGAGCGTGCTCCTGCGGGCTGCACGGCTGCTTTGAGCAGTACGCTTCGGTAAAAGCCTTTGTCATCCTCGCAAGAAAAGCCGCCGTGGAAAACAAAGGCTCGCTTTTATTTGAAATGGCACAGGGCAAGCCCGAAAACATCGGCGGAAGGCTGCCCTTCCGCGCCATGTATCTCGGCTGCGAAATTTCAAAAAAGGTCATTGACGAGTACATTTATTATCTTGCCTGCGGGATAAACAGCCTTGCGAAAATTTTTCAGCCGGATCTGTTCGTCCTTACAGGCGGGCTTATAAATGAGGGAAGCATTATAACAGACCTGCTGTCGCCCCGTCTGCTTGAGGGTGTGAACGTAAAAATTTCTCCGTTAAACGGAAAAGCCGGCCTTATCGGCGCGGCTCTTATTAAAAAAGAAAGGGAAAGCTACTGCTTATCCTGCGAAAAGGTGTAGATTGTCTTGGAACGGAAGGGCTTTCCCGGAGCGGCAACACAGGGCGGGAAATTCGGCTTGTTCGGCGTATCGGGGTAATACTGCGTTTCAAGGCAAAAGCCCTCGCGCTTCATAAAGGGTTCGCGTAAAAAATTGCCGGTATAAAACTGAAACCCGGGCATATCTGTCGTGACCGTAAGCGTAAGCGATGTTGCGGGCATATATACCTGTGCCGCTTTTCTAAGGCCGCCGCCGTTTATAACGAAATTATGGTCGAAGCCGTCCGCGATTTTCAGCTGTTCGTCGCCGCAATTTATATCGCGGCCGATTTTTTTATATTCGCGAAAATCAAAGGGCGTCGATAAGACGCTTTTTATTTCACCCGTCGGAATCATTTTTTTATCGACAGGCGTATAATAATCGGCGTCAAATCTTACTTCGCAGTCGTTTATATTTCCGTTCGGATTAAAATAAGTATGGTTTGTAAGATTAATAACCGTCGGTCTGTCGGTTTTGACGAGATACCTTATCATAAGTGAGGAGCCCGTAACGGAATACCTGATTGCCGCATCCGCATTGCCGGGGAATATACCCTCGCCGTCGAACAGGGTGAGCAACGCGGAAGAATAGGAGCAGTCCACGTTGAAAACGCGTTTGTCATAGCCGGCAACGCCTCCGTGCAGGCAGTTTATCCCGTTATCGTTTTTATCGAGCGCGTATTCGGTTCCTTCAAGCGTAAATGCGCCGTTCGCTATTCTGTTGGCATAACGGCCGGCTATGGCGCCGAGATAGTTATTATCCGAAAGATACATAGCGCTTGGGAAGGTATAATTGCCGTCGTTTGAAACTCGTTCCGGATAGGAAAGCACGAGGTTGCCTTCGTAATGCGGGGAGGTTATCGAGGTGATGCGCCCTCCGAGGTCGAGAAATTTTACCTCCAGCATTTCGCTGCGTATAAGAAATTCCTTCATGGTTCAAACCCCTCAAATATTATTATTTTACCCTTATGCCTGAGCCTATCGGCGGTTTTTTTGTCGGTGACCGTCCAGAAAGCAAACGGGGTAAGAAAAAGCTTCGGAATGAAATATGTGTAGGTGTATATATGCCCGTAATAGATTGAAACAAAATCGGGTCTGGACGCAAAATTCAGGGTCAGGGTTGCGAGAATAAACGAAGCCGCGCTCCTTGCGATTCCGCCGGAAAAAAGAAAATCGCTGATAAGCTGACCTCTTGGAACTTCAGGCATATATTTTCTGAACCATTTGAGAATAAAGGGATTAAACGACTGGATTATATATTTTCCCTTGTGCGCTTCAAGCACCCGCGCCGTGCTTTCGCATATCTGCAAATTAAACGAAACGGTTTTTACCTCTATAAGAAATTTGACTTTTTCGCCGACAAGCGTAAGCACCTCCTCCAATGTGGGGATATGCTCGTCCGTCCCGGCAAGTCTCAGGCTCATAAGCTGCGCAAGCGTATAATCCTTTACTCTCCCCGGCGCCGCGCACATGGCTTTAAGATAATCGTCATGAAACACCACGGGTACTAAATCCTTGGTCAGCTGCACGTCCAGCTCTATCCCGAAACCCCTGGAAGCGGCTTCGAGAAAGGACGCAATAGAATTTTCAGGTCTGTCCGCGTCATGCAGCCCGCGGTGGGCGTAAAAACCGCCGAAGCCGCGCAGGGAATTCCTGCCGATAAGCTTCGGTGAAACAAGAAAAAAGTAAATTAAAAACAAAAAAAGGATAAGATAAAAAGTCCACATATCATCAATTCAATTCAAACACCGCCGCATAGGCCTTTTGCTTTTATAAAGCATTTGTCGCATTTGGGCTTTTTGGCTTTACAAATTTCCCGTCCGAAAACCACCGCTCTGTGGCAGAAGCCGGATTGAAGCTCTATCGGAACGAGATTGGAGAGCGTTTTTTCCACAATGACGGGATTGCGGGAGCTGACCAGTCCAAGGCGATTGGAAATACGTATCATATGCGTGTCAGCGACTATTCCGCCGAGTCCGAAAATATCACCGCGTATCAGATTGGCAACCTTCCTGCCCACACCGCCCAGCTTTAGGAGGTCCGACATTTCCGAAGGCACCGCACCGCCGAATTCATCCGTAAGAGTTTTACAGCAGGCTCGTATGGATTTTGCTTTGGTGTTGTAAAAGCCGGTCGAATATATATATCGTTCAAGCTCTCCCGGCTCTGATTCGGCAATCGACGCCGCGTCGGGAAAGCGTTTAAAAAGCGCTTCCGACACCGCGTTTACCTGTCTGTCAGTGCATTGGGCGGAAAGAATCGCCATAATCAGCAGCCTGAAAGGATCTCCGCCGTATTCGAGCGCGCATTCAAGACGCGGATATTCCCTATAAAACGCCTTCACAACATCGGCGGTGATATTATTGCTATTATTATTCATCAAAAATGTAATTTACATCCCCGGAAAGGAGAGCAAGCACGCCCTTGTAAATATTTTCCGCTCTGTCGTCAAAATTACTCTTTAAGGTGTCGGCATAGTATTTTTCGGTGAGGAAGACATTTAAATCCAAAAGCTTGCGCGTATTGTCCGTAATGGAACAGTTGAGCATAAAACCGCCGTCCTTTTCGCTGACAGAGGAGGTAATGCGGTTGCCGGTTTTATAAAACGCCAATAATCTGAGCGCGGAACGCAGGGCTTTTTCGCGCACCGAGGTAAACAAACGCATTTCCACGTTTTCCACCGCCATCTCGCCGTTGACGGATATGCGGTATGTACTTTTTTCCCCCGGAATTTCCTCTATCTGCCCGCTTTCGACAAGCTCGCCGAAACATATAGAAAAATTAAAATAGTTAACAAAATTGTCCTGTATGACAATGTCGTTAATTGTCGAATATTCGAGAGGTTCTCTTATATTTTTCAAAAGAAACAGTATAAATACCTTTATATCCAGCTTTTCGGTTAATTCCATTTCATATTCATCCTTATAAATTGATGTACTGATACTATATTACAACATATTTGTTTAAAAAACAAGTACAATTTTCGTATTGCAATTTTATGAGTATTCGTATATAATTATCAAAATACATAGGTGTCGTATGCTCTTGTCGGGCGGCGGCAGCGTAATATGCGATATTTAACCCGATAAGAGTTATTTTAGTTTTTATCTTAATAAAAGCGGGGAAACGGGATAAGCAATGGCAATGAAATTTCAGGGGGGCATAAAGCTTTCCGAATATAGGAACACAAAAAAACTTCCCATAACCTTTATAGACCGTCCGTCCGTTATTACACTTGGTCTGGACAACGGTCATTGTTCTTTGGTGTCCGCCGGTGATTACGTTAAAAAATACGAAAAAATCGTGTTAGACGAAGACGGCTTTACCGTTTCTTCTCCGATTACCGGGAAAGTTTTGGCGGCGGAACAAAAATATATCATCATTGAAAACAGTTATCAACCCGAAATCGCGCCTCCCGATGACGAAAAGCCCTCGACAATAGAGGAAATAACCTTTGAAAAGCTCATAAACTATTCAAAAAAGTACGGTGTCACCGGAACCTTTTCGGGCATACCTCTACACAAAAAGCTTACCGAGGCATACGGAAAATGCGAAAGGCTTATCGTAAGCTGCGTGGAATCCGACCCTTCGTCGGGTCATGTGAGAGCAATGGTCAGGCTGCATGCGCGTGAGCTTGTTTTGGGTATAAAAATTATTCTTAGGGCCATGGGTATAAAAAAAGCGGTTATGGCTCTTGATAAAAAGTACGGGGAAGATTATGACGCGATCAAAAAGCATGCGGAAGAAAAATCGGGTATCGTACCGGCGTTTATAAGTATTAAGTATCCCGTCGGCTGCGAAAGATTGCTGCTTAACGCCATATATAACACCGAATTTTCATCGGATACCGAGGTATGGCGGATAGGTTATCCTGTGCTTTCCGCGGAAACCGTTATAAACCTGTATCTGGCTTTGCGCGACGGA
>JAQVQF010000027.1 GCA_028701715.1 Eubacteriales bacterium
TTCATTAAAAAGTCCTAGTTGCATCATTTGGTTTATCTCCTGTTACTTTGATGCTTCTATTATATCAAATATGTTTGAACATGGTATTACAAATCGAAATTTAATGGGAGTTTTTAGAGGTTACCTTAACAATTATCAATGTTTTACAAAGTAAAATTACCGATTTTCTTATTTCTTCATTTTTCTTTTTTATTTGGAAACGGTAATTTTCGACTGCGGAAGTTAAAGAAGAAAGAAGAAAGAAAAAATAAGAAATAAAGATACAAAAAGAAACGACAACTTTCTTTGAAAATTGTCGTTTCTTTTTGGAGCAGGCGACGGGAATCGAACCCGCATATTCAGCTTGGGAAGCTGATATTCTGCCACTGAACTACGCCTGCAACCCGCACCCGCTGTATTATTCAGCCCGGTTATTGTAGCATAACGAAAATGTATTGTCAAGGTGTTTTTGGCACACAATGATATTTTACTTTTAAATTGACGATATTCAATAATGCTGTGAGCATAACGGCGCGATAACGGAATAACCCGCAATAAAACGGCAAAGCACTCCGAAAAGAGTGCTTTTTAGCTTTTGCCCTATATTCGATTCGCTTGTTGTTTATTTGCCGGTCAAGCGCACATATACCGTTCCCACCTTATACGCGTTGCCGCTTGAGGCGTGCGCGTATACCGTTACCGCAACCAAGGAATTTCCGTTAAAGGTGTCATCGGGAATTATAATATCGCATGCCATGCCGGCATATCTGTAACCCTCCACCGTTTGAGTCCGACAGCTTTCGCCGTTAACGCTTATGCTGTCACAGCTGTCCAGAGAACCGCCCAGCAGCTGCGAGCCTTCAAGCCATATCCAGCCGCAATTCCCGTTATAGCGCAGCTTGCCCCATTGTTCACCGCCGCTGTCGGTGTATTTTTCCATAACCGTCAGTACGGTACCGGGCGGTATATAATCAAGCGTTTCACCGTCCTTCGGCGTTTCTCTCAAACGTATGCTCGAATCGTCTCTTGTTTTGTATTTTTCCAGGCCGTAAAAATAAGGCGTGATAATATAGCTGAAATCTTTCAGGCTCTCGTCGCAGGCGAAAACGCCGTTTATTCGGATTTCTCCGTTCGATACATCGGTCGTCAGCTTCCTGTAAGGAGCGGTGCTGCCGTTTTTTTCGCCGTCAAGCGGCACCGCGTCGAAAGGGGTGTAGAGCGTGGAATCGCGGTAATCGGTGTTGCGGTAAATGCCGTACCCGTCATCGAGATACCATTTTGTAAATTCCTCGATCGAATAAAGCTCGCCCTCTCCGTAACGCGTCAGCTTTGTGAGAGGAGGCGTCTGCTCGATGATTTCCAGCCATACCACATTGCCCCTTTCATCCTCGACAATACCCGTGACAAGCACCGCGTGAGCGTTGTCTCCCGTCCTTATAACCGCGTCGCCGACCTGCAAATTTGAGGTTTTTTTACTCACATAATCCCCGAACTGAACAAGCACCGAGGTATACATACGCACATCGGTATTCCACGCGTAGCACACAAAGGTTGTGCAGTCAAGGGAATAATACGTCGATATTTCCTCATATTCGGAATAGTCAGTATAAAATACGCTGTTTTTTATTCTGCTTTGCTCATAAAATTCCTCAACTGTTGCTTCATATCCCACAAACAAGCCGCTGTATACGGGTTGACCGTAGGGAATCCCCGTTATCTCGATACCCTTCGGGAAAACATAATCGCCGTTAAAACCCGTCAAATCGGAAAGCGGCACCCATTTCATCTCATATATCTGTCTCGCGCGCCTGACGATATTTTTTATTCCCTCGGAATAATATCTTTCGGGTATGTGATATATGTATTCGGCCGTTTCGGCCGTATATAATTCCTCATCATGAGTATCCCGGCTTTCGGATTGCGCTTCCGATGCGGTTTCGGCGACACTTTTATCGGGTGTTATGATTTCGATAGGTATATCGCAACCGACGGCCGACAGTAAAATCAAACAGATAAGCATAACTCCAAGCGAGGTGCGAAACGCTTTGCGCGGCGCCGTACGCGTTTTTTTGGTAAATTGAAACATATTAAATCTCCGTTATTAATTCTTTGTACAGTTTAACAAAGATAATTAATTATGTCAACCCCAAAAAATAAATATAAGGTTAAATTTTATGGCTTATAAAAAAAGAGGCTGGAGCTGCTTTCCTTCCTCCGCCGCTTTCAGGGCGTCGTAAACCTTGGTAAAATCACAAACGAGCGAGGTGGGCTTTTTCGCGGGATCATCCTGCTTCATCGGCACAAAGAAAAACATGCTTTTTATCATTGCACAGCCCGATATTTTTAAAATTCGCACCGAGCGCGTCATTGGTGGCGAGAGCCAGCAGAACGGGGCGCAGATTACGCAGCTGCGCTTTGACCGACATGGTTACCGCGGTGTCGGTTATTCCGTGGGCTATCTTGGCAAGGGTGTTTCCCGTACAGGGCGAAACCACCACGCAATCGAAATTACCGCGAGTTATTATTTCCTCCGCTTTGGCGATAGTTTTAATAACCGGTTTCCCGCATAAATTGACGACGGCTTTTTCCAGCCCGTCGCTTGTGCCGAAACGGGTTGAGGTATCGCATACTATGGCGGAAAAAACGGGAACAATGTCACAGCCTTTGCCGATCAGCTCCTCTAAAACGGCAAGGGATTTGGAATGCGTACAGAAGGAACCGGTAATGGCATATGCAAGTGTCACAGCACGCCCTCCTGCTTGAGTATGTTTACGCAGGCCTTCTGGATTATTTCCCCCGCCGTGACGGGCGACGTTTTACCGGGAAGCGAAAGCGCCCACACGACCTTTATTCCGTGCTGACGCGCCGAATCGAAATCCACTCCGCCGGGACGCGCGGCGAGATCGATTACAAGCGTATCCTTGCCCAAATAATCGAACAACGGCTCCCTTATTATCGTGGAAGGCACGGTGTTGAAAACGCAGCTGTAGCCCGACAAAGCATCCTGTATCGCTCTCATGCTGACGGCATGCATACCGAGCGATTCGGCAAAAGCGAGATCCCCTTCCTTTCTGGCGCAGACGGTGACATGCGCTCCCAACGCCTTCAGCCTTAAGGCAAGCGCTTTACCCACTCTGCCGAAACCCAGTACCGACATTTTTGAATTGTGAACGGTAACGGGCAGCTCCTCCATCGCAATACCTATCGCGCCCTCGGCGGTAGGGACGGCGTTTAGGATTTTCATTTCCTCTCTTTCGTAATAATCAAAGGTTTTTACGTGCAGATCCGAAACGCGTTTGTCAAGCATGCCGCCCAAAAGCAGCTGCTCCTCCTGCAAAAGCGAAAGCACCGACACAAGAAAAATCTCCTTATCGGTATACGGAGCGGTGATATGCAGCTTATCCGCCGAAGCCGGTAACGGCAGTATGACCGCCGCGGCTCCCCGTATGGCATCCTCCGGCGCGTCGGTACGCGTGACCTCGGGCGGGACCGGCGCTTTGGAATCGAATCCGCACACCGCGCATTCGATATCATCCTCTTTGGCAAATTTGCTTGCCATTACAAGCTGTCGCAGGTCGCCGCCTATTATAGCCAACTTTATACTCACATGAAATCAACTCCTTATAATCCAGTATATTTATATCCCGCGGGAAAAGTAACGGCTTTGTGTTATAAGCCGGATTATTTTGTCCGGGAGGCCTTACGGTCATCTTCCGCTTCCGTATTAACGATTTACGGCAAAAATCCCGGCTTACCGGGATTTTCGCCATTATATTTATCTGAACACTACTTAATGTCCACTGAATAAATCAAAAACCAAGCCGCGATGCGGCTTTCCCGGTTTTTTGATTTATTCAAGTGCAAGGTTTTTACATTAAAATATGTAAAAACCTTGCACTTGAATCCGGCATAATAAATACGCCGGATTCAATGAGACATCAAAAAATGCTGTAAATTCATAAAAACTTTAGTTTTTATGAATTTATGCGGCATACGCCGCATGAACAAACCGTTATACGGTTTGTTCAGCAGACATTACTTAACCGCCACAAATATCGCCGAATCCTTGAGCTTTCCGTCGGCTTCAAACATGTTTCTGTTGTCATCGATAAGCTTTTTCGGATTTTTATTGTATTTTTTTGCCACGGACCATGCCGTTTCGGTTTTTTCGGGGTAGTAAAATCTAATACTTCCGTCGGTCGTCTTAACGCCGTCTTCCGCGGAAAATTCGGTGAGCACCGGAGTGACGGGTGATGAATAAACATTTGCCTTTACGTATACGAGCGTACGCACCGCGATATTTTCTCCGCCGTATACATTCGAGGTTACATCGACAGCCCACAGCGATACGTCCGTCACCGTGTCTCCCGCGCTTTCCAGAACGATTGATTCATCAAATTCCCCGCCGAAATCCTCGCTGATAATACCGCTGTCGGTACGCGCCAGCACCTCGATATCGACATTCCCCTTTATGTTAAGAGCACCGTCCCTGACCGTTTTTTCGGTTACGGTGAACGAAACCGAGGTATCCAGCAGCTCTCTGATGTCGGTTTTTTCGGTGTCGTGCGTTTTATCGAACGAAAAGGTTTTTCCCGTGATACCCGTCAGAGACCGGTAAGATGCTGGGGTGACGACGCATTGGCTGTCTCGGTCACCGCAAAAGCCGTCGGTCGCCACGGTTTCCTCGCTGTCCTCAAAGCAGATCGCGGTCATTGCCACCGTATAATTTATTTTCAACAGCTTGTTGTCACCGTAATCGTCGGCTTCGGGCACCGCGTCGGCTTCGTCAATTCTCAGGTATACGCTGAAGGTTTGATTTGGCGATATATTATCGTTGTCGAGCGTAAGCGTCACGGGATTTACATGTGTTTTAAGGCCGTAACAGCCGTCTTCGGTTAAAAAAAGCGTTTTAAAGGCTATATTGGATTTAACCGTGAGTCTGCCTTCCGCCACCTGAACCTCCGGCGCTCCCGCCACGCCTTCGACATATACGACATTGTCGACCGCCAATTCAATCGGCACGGTTTCGCTGAAATTATAATTTTCGTAGTATGTGCCGCACGGAGATTTCGCAGTAAGCTTTTGGGTGAGGAAAAACGCGCTTACCTGCGAGGAATCGGGATCCACCGCTTTAAGCTCGCGTATCTCCGTAATCGCCATATCGGTGTTCATCTTGGCGCGGATGACAAATTTTCTCGGGCCGAGGAGCTTACAGGTCAGGTAAGCGCAATTCACGGCGGCGGTGGCGTAGTATTCCCTTGTAACGTCGGGACAGTCGGCCTTTTGGTTTAAGGTTCCGGGTATCTCGACATAGGCGAGCCTTGATTTATAATCGCTCTCATACAATATGCCGAAATCCACTTTGCAGCTCATGTCCGCTTTTCCCGCAGCTATATTTATATCGGGCTTTCTTATCTTAGCGTCGATACGCACAAGCTTGGATATATCCGGAGCGAATTCCGGCAGCGCTCCGTCAAGCTCCATATCTTTGGTGAATGTGTCGTTTACTGTTATTTCAGGCAAAAAAACGCTTTTGATGTCGAATTTCATATCCCGCTTCTCCATTCCGATGATTTTTATTAAATTGTATGAAAAATGCGATATGAATATGACAAACCAAGAGCTTTGATAAATTGAAAATTACGGCGTAGGGTTACCGTTAAGGAGAACTTTTATTATGTTCCTTCTCCCTCATTCATAACGGGTAAAAATGCTTCGACCTCCGTCAGCGAGTATGCGTTCGCTTCACCCGTTACGGGATCATAAAAATACTGATAGCAGAAAAAGCAATAACCGGAAGCGTTTTCGTATCCGTCAAGGAATTTAACACATTCCTTCAACACGTCCTTATGGTTTATCCACTCGTTTTTACCCTCCTCGGTGATCGCGTAAGTATCTATATTCCCCTGACTGCCGCTCACCGCCTTGCCGAGCGTCATACCCACATACAGCTTGGTTTTACCGTTTTTAATTATACCCGCCCAGTCCTTCACCGTCTGTACGAAAGGACAGCTCCCGTGGAGCAGCCCGAAATATACCTGCGGCATTATATAATCGATATACCCGGCCTTACCGCACCATTCGTAAACGTCGGCGTAATATTTACCCACTATCGTTTTCAGGTTGCCGGAAGGCGCGATTCCGAAAATCAAACGCTCGTCAATTCCTTTGACCGCCGAATACAGCGACGATACCAGCGCGTTCAGGCTGTCCTCGCGGAATTTTGTCAAATCGGTATAACCGCTCGCGGTAAAGGTAGCCGTGTCGAAGGATGTGTCCGAGGTCGGGTAAAAATAATCGTCCATATGCAACCCGTCGAACGGATATTTATCCAATGCCTCCGCCGCCCCGCTCACAATCAGCTCCCGCGCCTCCTTACGCGACACATCGAGGTAAAGCCTGCCGTTTACCTCCGGCAGCAGTCCCTGAGCGTACCACTTTTTTATTATATTGCCGTCGGGTACGCTGTCAATTTCATCGACGGTCATAAGCCGCATGGGATTTATCCACGCCTGAACGGAAAGCCCCGCTTCATGGGCGGTATCCACGAATATTTCCACCGCGTCATAACCGAAATCCCTGCCGTATTCTCCGGTGACAAAACGGGAAGCCGGATAATAATCGCTTTCGTACATGGAATCCCCGAAAGGGCGTATCTGATATATAACGGTGTTGAACCCGCATTTTACAATATTTGCGATAATGGTTCTTACAAGCGCGGTATAGCCGTCCCTGCTCCTCTGAACACCGCCTGAACAATATACGCCTGCCATATCGTATTGGGAAACCCATATTGCTTTCATATCTTCAATAATAATAATGTCCCTTTCGTTTTTATTTTGACTGACTTCATAACCGCTCTCCTCTGTGCTGTCATCATTGCTTTCCGTGTCCGATTTGCCGCTTTCGGTGCTTTCGCTTCCTCCCTTGCCGCAGGAACAGAGTAATAGGCCAACAAGCATAAAAATAACTGCTTTTTTCAAAAATTACACCTCTTTCCGGTATTTACATTTAATTAAATATATGATACAATATTTTACAATTATTATCAAGGTCGGTGATGAATTATTAAACGTCTTATTTTGCTTTTTTTAGCGCTTATGCTAACGGTGACAGTGACGGTGACGGTTATACCCGTTATTGTATCGGCTGAAGGAGGAAACGAAGTGGAATATCTCGAAACCAAGGATTATTATGAAAAAATTATCGAAAAAGAGATTAAATTCATTTCGTCTCTCGCGTTTAAAAACGGCGCGATAGGCATGTTCGCACCTTCGGTGAGCAGCTATTCCGATGTTACTCTGCCCACCGTCGACGGTATTTCGCCCGACGAATACCGTTCGTGGCCATCGGCAAAGGTGGTTCCCTATTTTTCCGATTCCGCGGTTATGGGCGTTATAAAAGGAAGCGAAGCGCTGGGTAACACCGACGGTAAGGATACAGCGCTCAATTATATAAATTGGTATATATCACATATGAACACCGCCGAATCCGATATTAACGGAGTAGCGGGTACCGTATATGATTATTTTATTTTCCAGAACTACGACGGCAGAATCGTTGAGGTAAAGCTTTACGATGCTTATTCCTCCAAGTATCCGTCAAATAATCCATACGATTATGACTCCACGGATTCTTATGCGGCGATGTTCCTTGAAATTCTCTATGAATATACCCGCGTGTTCGACGGCAATTTTCTTGACGATAAAAAGGATGTTGTCGGAACTCTTGTTGACGTAATTATGTCAACCTATGTACCCGCCATTGACCTCACCTATGCGAAGCCGACTTACGCGGTTTGCTATCTTATGGACAATTGCGAGGTTTACCTCGGCTTCGAAGCCGCGGCAAAGATATACGATGAGTTTTTAAACGACGATGAAAAGAGGGATTATTGCCATACTTATGCGGACAAGGTTAAAAACGCGCTGCTGACCACAATGTGGTCCGACGAATATTCCTGCTTCAAGGCGGCGGTGTTCACCGACGGAAAACCCGCCGGCGAGCTTAACCTTACCGAATTTTATCCGCAGGCGTCCTGTCAGCTTTTCCCTTTGCTTTTTGGCGTTATCGACGCGGCTGACGAAAAAGCCGAGACGGTTTACGCACGATTTAAAAACGATTTCTGTCAGGAGGGCGTCTCGGGTCACGACTGGTCGGCTTACGATCTTGACGGTCTGACATACCCGTGGTGCATACTGGTTCAGGCAGCGGTCGAAATGGGCGACTTCAGAATCGCCCAGAAATATATTTCGGTCATATACAGCAGATTTATAAAAACAGGACACAATTACCCGTATTATAACGCCGAGGCGGGATGGATTTTAATCTCGTCATCATACCTGTACGGCCTGGCGGCAGAACCGGCGGAGGAAAGCTCCGAGGAAGAAGCATCAACGCCTGAAAACACCACTGAGGAGGAATCCGAAACGTCGTCGGCCGCGGTTTCCGAATCATCCGTGCCCACGGTAAATAAAAGCAAGGGTGTTTCTCCCTGGATATACGCGGGCGCGGGTGTTGCCATAGCCGCCGCCGCGGCGGTGATAATTTATCTTATCGGTAAAAAAGATAAGAAAAAAGGTTAAAAAGTTCTTGCAAAAGAAACTGTCATATGATATAATTAGCGGGCGTCAGGGGTATGATTTGATTATACCGTCGTTCCAATTTATCCTTCGATAATAAAACGCCGCCCGGTTTCCGGGCGGTGAATATTTGCTGGTGTAGCACAGGGGCAGTGCAGCTGATTCGTAATCAGCAGGTCGTGAGTTCAAATCTCACCACCAGCTCCATAAAAGGCCTTGAAAGCAATGCGTTTTCAAGGCCTTTATGTTTTCCGTGTTTTATCAATATAACACTTGATATAATTTGTTTAAATTAATGTCCGCTGAATAAATCAATAAACCGGAAAACAGCATCGCCGCTTAGCTTTTAATTTATTCGATGGGCTATAAAAAAGTATTATATTAATCCTTTTTCAAGCATTCCCTCTGCAATTTGCACGGCGTTGGCGGCGGCGCCTTTACGCAAATTATCGGCAACACACCACATATTTATGGCGTTTGGCGCCGTCATGTCGTCGCGGATCCTTCCCACTAATACAGCGTCTTTCCATTCGTCTTTTTTTATATCCGAAATCACGGGATACTGCCTTTCCAAAGGGTCATGCCGCAGTTCAACCGAAGCCTTGTTATCGGTTATGCCGTCGATACAGACCACTCCCGGTGAACGAACGGGATCGGAAAGAATTTCAATCGCTTTATCCGCACGCATAGATTCCATGAATTCCGCGTTTATTGATTCGGAATGGCCTACCAATACGGGGACGCGTACGGTTGTCGCGCTGATAAGCAGATTCGGTTCGTTAAAAATCTTACGTGTTTCGTTTACCATTTTCATCTCTTCTCTCGTGTATCCGCTCTTTTCAAATCGGTCTATATGAGGAATACAGTTAAACGCGGCGGGATGGGCGAAAACGGTTTGATCCTCTTGAACCCGTTCGCCGGAAAGCGCTTGACCTAATTGTGTTTTTAACAGCTCCATCGCGGCGCCGCTGTGTCCGCCGACGGATTGATAGGTGGATACGATAACACGCCGCAACCGGGAAGCTTTGTGTAACGGATAAAGCGCGAGCGCCATTTGAATGGTCGAACAATTCGGATTGCATATAAGGCGGGTATCCTTAGTCACCGTATCCATGTTTATTTCGGGTATGACAAGCGGAATGTGCGGATACATACGTAAATCTCCGCCGTTATCAATGACAACACAGCCGCTCTTAAGCGCGATATCCGACCATTCCATGCTTGCGCCCTTAGCTCCTTCTTTGCCCGCAAAGAAAACAAGATCAAGTTTTTTGAATATAGCCTCGCAAGCTTTTTTTACGATTACTTGATTTCCGTCAATTATCTCGCATCGTTCGCTTGTTGCCATTATTGTTATCGCTCCGTCAACCGGAAATTTTCTTTCTTTCAATATGCGGACAATATGCTCGCCAACCGGTCCGACGCCTAAAACTCCTACTCTAAGTCCCATAATAATACCCATGTAATAAAAATGCACAAGAAGCTATGACAATTACCATGGGTTAGCACCTGCCTTTCCTTTATTTTTATAGTTTTTCACGTTAAAATCGCTCCGATAAATTAATGTCTGCTGAGGACATTAAATTATTTCAGCAAACAGGTATAACAATACCGGTCATCAGCCCATCAAAGCGATATGAAAACCCATACGGTATCAGGGCGATCCCCCCCTTTCATAAAATAAAAACACCTTATCGAATTATCGTCGATAAGGTGAAAAAATATATATTTATTCACCCGCCGACGACTTTAAGAGCTAACGCTTGTTGTCGGCGGAACAGCTGACTTCAATCGTTAACTCAATGTAGTGGCGGTGGCGGTGACGGAGAAGGGTATCATAGATTAATTCCTTTCAAATTGAATAAATTGACTTATTTTATCTTTATTTTCCGATAATGTCAATGATTAATATACACAAACTTCGTTTTATTCGTTTATATATGTTGTAATAATATATATATTTTAACGATGGCGGTTTTATTAATAACCGTTTTGCGGGTCGTCCATATCGCATTTCGGGCAGATCATTCAGCTTGCTCCTTCTTGCAAGTGCGGAAATTTAATATATTACCGTCCGGGTCGCGGAATTGAAACGAACGCGCTCCCCACGGGTGAGTGATCGGCTCGCATACCATCCTTACGCCAAGCGATAATAATCGTTTAAATTCGGTATCCGAATCCTCTACATCAAAGCTTAAAATCGTGTTGTTTGCGTTTTCCGTAAATTCATAATAAAAAGCCGAGTTTTTTTCCGCCAGAAAAACAATATGCAAACCGTTAATTACCAATGAGGAGTGCCATTCGTCACCGTCGGCCTTGCCGCCGAAAACAGCTTCATAAAAAGCACGAAGCCGCAGGACGTTGTTTGTGATAAAACATATATCCGTAAATCGCATGGCTGTTATTTTAACCTCCCAAATCGCTTCGGTTAAATTTACTTCAACTTTGTAAAAAACGCCGTATAGCTGAATTACGGCGTTTTGCTGTCAAAACCGGGTTGCTTTTGGGTATGTGTGTTAACAAAGTCTATATAGTCATACATGGTAAGAGGCTTGGAATAGTAAAAGCCCTGTATCACGGTGCAGCCTAATCTTTTAAGACGTTCTATTTCGTTCCAGGTTTCCACACCCTCCTGCGTGATTTTCATGCCGAGGTCGCCGGCAAGCTTTATTATCGACTGCAGCAGCGTGTCGTCTTTATCGGGATCCATTCCGGGCTTGATAAAAAACTGGTCTAACTTCAACTCATCCATCGGCAGCTCCTTGAGTATGCTGTATGAAGCGTAACCCGAACCGAAATCATCGATAGAGCACTTAAAGCCGTTGGAACGCAGCTGTAAAATAATCCGTCGCAGATCCTCGTAATTTTCCTGAGCAAAGCTTTCGGTAAATTCTATCATTATATAGCCGTCGGCGATATGATATTTCTTCTTTGTGGAAACATAAAAATCCACAAACCCGGTCTGCATGGCGGTAACGCGCGATACATTGACGGAAACCGGGACAATTCTGAATCCCTGCTCGATCGCCTGGTGAAGGTATTTGCACACCTGCTCGTATACGAATCGGTCAAGCCTCGAGATAAAGCCGTTGTTTTCAAACAGAGGAACAAATTCACCCGGCAAAATATAGGTTTGATCCTTGGAATCATACCAACGAACCAACGCCTCCGCTCCGTCGAGCCTGTCGTATATTATATTGAGCTTAGGCTGGAAAAACACCTTAAAATCTTCGTTTTTAAGGGCGATTTCCATTTTGCCCTCCATTGCGCGTTCGCGCTCCTCGCGTTCTCCCATACCGGTATCGTAAAAAATATAGGTGCGGTTATCCGTATTGAGCTTCATCCTGTGCGCCAGCATGGCTTTTTCGAGAATCGGTTGAATATTCGCTCCGTCTTTTCTGCTTACGGGATATATACCGAAACCCAAACGAATATTGTAGTTATCCTTTTTAAATCCGGGAAAGTTATACGTGAGAGCGTTGAAAATTTTAACGCGGTTGATTATATCTGCGTTTTCGTTATAACGAATAAGAGCCGAATATTTATTGTCCGATATATATGAATAGGTTTCGCTTCTGCTGATAAACTTATCGAGCACTTTGCCTATATACTTTAATACATCGACCGTCATTTCCTCACCGTAGGTCGTTTTTATGTAGGAATAATTTTCAACGACAATATACAGCATGGCATATGCGGCAGTTTTGTTGATGGATATCAGGTCCTCCGCGTCGATGGTAAATTTTTTATATGAACGGCAGCCTACTATAGGATCGATATTGTCGGATTTATAAAGCTGTCTTTTATAATATCCGCGTATCGCCGTGATAACCGCGAACATAATGGTAAAAATGATGCAAAGCATAACGACAGCTCCGCCGAGCTTTGCCGTGAATTCATAGCTGCCCCTGAAAATAACATACGGGTCGTATACTTCCGCTATATAAAGCTTACCCGAGTCGACCTTGACGGGTGAAAAAGCAACGGCATAGGATTCGCCGCTTACGGTAAGCAGAGCGCTTTCGGTTGTTCCGCGGTAAACCGATTGCTGAAGGCGATTAACCGTCTCTTTATCGTTTGAGGCTTCGTTCAGCATGGTTATCAGATTGTTGGTGGTGCGTATATTGTCAAAAACACTGCCGGTCGTCCTTTGACGTATTATGCTGCCGTTGCCCGCCGCAAGACACGCAAGCTCAAAATTATGCTCGGCGGTATCCGAAAAAGCGGATATATCCGCGAACAAAACATCCATTCTGACGAAAATAACCACGCAGTCAATCCAGTTGCATTTGGGCGTTTGTATGCAGAAAGCCATACATTTGTCAGTGCGGGTATCCGCTTCGTATACGGAGCTGGTACAGCCGGTTACATTGCGTTCGACAAGGTCCAATACCAGCTCGCTTTCGTTGCCGTGATACATAAAGCTGTCGTCAATGGCGCTGGAATAATATTCCTTGTCTTCGCGGAAATAACGCGCGGTTATTATACCGCTGGTTTGCTCGCCGCTTATAAGGCTTTCAAGGTAAATACTGAGCGTACCGGCGGCTTCCTGCATCGTTTGAGTATAATCGAGCACCGAAAGACCCGATTTATAATCGGAAAGACGTTTTGTGATTACGGAGTTTATTTCCTCCGCTCTCGCATCGGACATAGCGGTCGCCAGCTGCTTGGTATTGTCTTCGATATTGCCAAGGAAAATGGTTGTTGCGGATGAAAAATACACAATCAGTATTGCGGAAACGACGACAAGAGACCCAACCGAGACCTTTACAAGGGTGGATCTGAATATCGCTTTTTTCATATTTCCGAAAATCCTGCGTCGTGCCATATCTATTTATATTTTTTGGAAACGGGTGCGGCAAGCCCCTTTTGCAATACGTGCATCTGATTCCTCAGATCGTTTATAACGGCGGTATGCTTGTTGAAATAATCGACATCTTCATCCGAAGGCACGGAATTGGTTAATATAGCCTCGACAAGCGCGGCTTGCGAGCGTATGCGCTTCTTTTCCACAGATTCGATCATTTTTTGATACCTTTTGATTTTTCTTTTGATTTTACATTTTTCAAACATCGCTGCCATTGCCGCCTTTCGTATCGTTTATATCGTTGCTTTTGTCGTTTTCCTCAGAATCCGAAATTATATTTTCGCTGCTTTTAAGCTTTTCTATCTCTTCCGCCACAAGCCGGTCCATATCCTTTTGCTTTTTATTCGTGTTTTCTTTTCTTACATCCAAAACGGATATAAATATAATCAAACCGACGATAAGAATCATTAACGGCCAGAAAACATAAGGCTTTGACAGAACGGAATAAACCGCGGTCAGCGCGGTGAGGGTGGTCACATATCTGCCGTAAATCCTGTCTCCCTTGGCGGTTTGAATGTCGGGCGTTAGGTTGGCGTCGCCTTTGGTAATAAATTCGATATTTCCGTTATCGCCCGCAATAATTTCATCAACTCTGTGCGTATTCGGAAGGTCCTTGATAGTCGGGTCGTCCGATTTGAAAGTGATGATATCGCCGACCTTAATTTCGTCCGCGTCTGCCTTTTCTATCAGAATAAAATCTCCCGTTTGAATGGCGGGTTCCATACTTCCGGACTGAATGCGTATAAATCCGTAACCGAAAAACATAGGTATATTACCGGTGAAAAAGCATACAAGAAGCCAAAGCGTGCATACCGCGATTATACCCAAAATTATCCGTCCGGCTATTTTCCCGGTTTTTTTTCTTCTGCTTGTATTCTTATTGTTTTTTTCCATTATTATCTGCCCTTTTTCTTTGTGAAGTCTGTCTGCATGGCTTTTTTCACCTGCTTTTTACGCTTGCGTCCCATATTGCCCGTGAGTAAAGCTTCCTGCTTGCGTGCTTCAATAACGGCTTGGCTTTCGGCTGTTTTATGCACCGCTTTTGCCAGGTCGGATTTGCGATGCGCATATTTTTGTGCTCTTAACGCTCTTAGCTCGGCAGCCCTGCGGGCTTCTTCCTCGGCGATAATCCGTGCGGCTTCCCGCGTCGCCTCCTCGACGGCTTTACGGGTTTCTTCTTCCGCCGCTTTGCGCGCCGCTTTGCGCGTCGCTTCCTCGGCGGCTATACGCGCGGCTTCTTCCGCAAGCCTTCTCGCTTCCTCCTCCGCGATTCGGCGGGCTTCCTCCTCGGCCGCTATGCGCGCGGCCTCCTCCGCGGCTTTGCGAGCATTCTCTTGTGCGATTCGGCGCACCTCCTCCTCGGCCGCTTTGCGTGCGGCTTCTTCGGCGATTTTTCGTGCCGCTTCCTCCGCAAGCCTTCTTGCTTCCTCCTCCGCGATTCGGCGTGCTTCCTCCTCGGCGGCTATGCGCGCGGCCTCCTCAGCGGCTGCACGGGCTTTTTCCTCCGCTATACGGCGTGCCTCCTCCTCGGCGGCTATACGCGCGGCTTCCTCCGCTATACGGCGTGCTTCCTCCTCGGCGGCTTTACGGGCGGCGATTCGTTTCTTTTCCGCCGCGTCCTCCGCCGCGAGAGCCACATCGATCGCGGTGCGTATTTCCAGTTCGGAGGCGGAAAGCTTTTTGCGTTCACCGAGCTTTGAAACAGGGACAAGCCGGTGATACCTCGAATCGTATACATTGTAGTCGTCGGATTGATACTGCTTAAATTCGGTGTCGAATTTCGGTTCAAGGCTGGTTTCCGTTTTAAAAGAGCCGATCGTTCTTTCCTCGTCCGCTATACCGCCGATTTTACTGCGGAAGATAAGGTATTGAATGGCAAGCATTGAATACAGCTCTTTTATATAATTTTCGTCAAGGTCCTCTGCGGTTTCCTCAATTATCATATTATAACCGACATTCTCATAGCTTTCGATAAATTGATACAGCGCAAGGCATTGCCTGAGATAGCGGTTTTTGTTGATTG
>JAQVQF010000194.1 GCA_028701715.1 Eubacteriales bacterium
AAATTATTTTGTTTCTTTAACTTTTTCCTTGTTTTCGCAGGGCTGATTTGCCACCCCGCAGGAGGTCTTGCAGGCTGACTGGCAGGAGGTCTGGCATTCGCCGCAGCCGCCCTTTATCACGCTCTCGTTGAGATCGCGGGTTTTTAAGGTGATTATTCTTTTCATTGTATATAGCTCCCTTCGTAAATTGTTTTATAACGTCTAAATATAACATATGAATGTGTGTTTGTCAAGATGATAGAGTTAACTTTGTATATTGAGGCTTATACATTGATTTGTGTATACTATTTCTAATCTATTACGGCTTTAATTCTGCGAACTCCTGCCGATGAGCTTTCTTCCTTTAGGATTTTGAAGGCGCCAAGCTCGTTTGTATTGGAAGCGTGCGGGCCTCCGCAGATTTCCTTCGAATAACCTTCAACAGAATAAACCTTAACGGTTTCCTCATACTTCCGGTCAAAAATTCCTATCGCGCCCGATAATCTTGCTTCGTCAACAGTCATTTCTTGGCATTCAACGGGAATGCTCTTCGATATCGCCTCGTTAACTATTTGCGAAACCTTATTCAGTTCATCATCCGTAAGCTTTCTTTCAAATGAAAAATCAAAACGCAGCCGCTCCGAGGTAATATTGCTGCCTCTTTGATATACATCATTACCCAGTACTTGTCTGAGCGCAGCGTTTAGTAGATGTGTAGCTGTATGCAACCTCGTCGTCCGGCTGCTATGATCGGCCAGACCGCCTTTAAATTTACCATCTGAGCCGCTTCTGGATTTTTCTTGGTGTTGAATATATTTAATATTAAAGCCTTCAATATCTACTTTAACTCCTTTTTCTTTGGCAAGTTCTTCTGTCAATTCAATCGGGAAGCCAAAGGTATCATATAATTTGAAAGCTAATTCACCCGACAAGCTTTCTCCTTTTGAGATGTCGTTAAAAAACATTTCTGCTTTTTTTATTCCTCTGTCAAGAGTATTGATAAACATTGAATATTCCTTCTCTATCTGCTCGAGGATATATTCCTTATTCGTGATAAGCTCGGGATAAACAGATGAGTAAATCGAAATAATCGATTCAACAATTTCATGTAAAATATTGTTTGTCATACCCATTTTTTTGATATAGCGGATACTCCTTCTGATAAGCCGCCTGACGATATATCCTTGTTCCGTGTTTGATGGCGCAACTTTTTTAGGGTCGCCGATAACAAATGCGGCTGCTCTCATATGATCAACAATAATACGAAATCCCCTTATATTTGCTTCCGAGCGTAAAACACCGGTTAATTCTTCAATTCTTTTTAGGATTGGTTCAAACAGATCGGTTTCATAGTTGCTGGAGAAATGATTATAAACAGCCAGGATACGTTCAAGACTCATGCCTGTGTCTACATTTTTCCGGCTCAGAATGGTAAAACTTCCTTCATTGTCTTTGTTATACTGCATGAATACATTGTTCCATATTTCGACAAAGCGTCCGCAATCGCATAGCGGTCCGCAACCGAGACCGCAGGGCTCTTTACCGGTATCGTAGAATATCTCGGTATCAGGTCCGCACGGTCCGGTTTTTCCGGCGGGTCCCCACCAGTTTTCTTTCATTCCGCCAAAGAAAATCTGACTGTCGTTAAGACCGACATTTTTCCAGTATTCATATGCTTCATTATCTTTTGGGATCTCCTTATATCCGCCGAAAACGGTAACCGTAAGCTTATTTGAATGTATCCCCAATACCGATGTCAAGAACTCGTAACTCATCATTATTGATTCTTTTTTAAAGTAATCGCCAAGCGACCAATTCCCCAGCATTTCAAAAAAGGTATGATGGAATTCATCGCCCACTTCGTCAATGTCGTCTGTCCGGAGGCATTTTTGAATATTAACAAGACGTTTCCCTTGGGGATGTCGTTCCCCAAGCAAATACGGCACTAACGGATGCATACCTGCCGTTGTAAATAAAACGCTCGGATCATTATCAGGAAGTAATGATGCTGATGGAATTTCCTTGTGTCCTCTTTCCGAAAAATAATTTATAAAGATTTCGCGCATTTCGTGTGCTTTCATAAAAATTCCTTTCAAAATAAAAACGCCCCAAGCCGAATAATTCGACTTAGGGCGAACATTGCTGTCCGTGTTACCACCTAAATTCGGAAGAAAACCTCCGCTCTCTGTCAACGCAGGTTAAATAACCTATGCTGTTTTCCCTTTATACGGCGGAATTAGAATTTCCGTTGAAATCTACTTGGAAACAAATCCGTTCGATTCACAGCTCCGGGAGGGCTTCAGGCTTGCTTCCGTAAAGATTCGCACCGACCATCTTCTCTCTGTAACATCGACAAACCGTACTGTTTCCCATCATAGCCTTTTATATTGAATTTTTGTTATTATATCACATCATATAACAATAATGCAAGACTTTTTTAAAATAGCGGCAGCATTTTTTATGCATATAAATAATGTCCACTGAATAAATAAAAAACCAAGCCGCGATGCGGCTTTCCCGGTTTTTTGATTTATTCAAGTGCAAGGTTTTTACATTAAATTATATAAAAACCTTGCACTTGAATCCGGCATAATAAATACACCGGATTCAGTGAGACATCAAGAAATGCTGTAAATTCATAAAAACTTCAGTTTTTATGAATTTCCTTTTTATACCACTTGACAGGACACCGAACAAAAAGAAGCGGAGACCGCTTCTTTTATATATTCATTTTATTAATATAAAGCTTTCAATCGGCCGCTTCCTCCGCCCAGTTACCCTGGGAATATTGAGGATCAACCATATCGCTGATACCGGCGAGCAGCATTATAATACCCTGTACGCGATGGGGCTGGATTACATAATAACCCTTGCCTCTGCTGTTGTCTTCGGTAATTAAATCGGCGGCTGTAAGGGGCTTCAGATGATGATATACCTGACCCGTGGAATTATAACCGCACTCCTCCACCAGCTGTGCGACCGTCATCGGCTTTTTCAGAATGGCAAGCAGAATATTCAGGCGGTCGTTGTTACCGATACAAGCCAGTACCTTTTCCGCGGTCTTATTTTCTATAAGCGAAAGCAAGTCGTTGGTGTTGACCTCGTTGCGTATCCAGGTGGATTGGCGATTACCGGAGGCAAACACCCCTAAATACGTGATTCGGCCGTTATCGCCGTTTGAACCGCAGAGGTTTTCGAGCTTGTCGAGTATCGCCATGACAGCTGGGTCCGGGTGCATATTGGTCATTTTTTCAATATGTCCGACACGCTTGTTCGTTTCATTCATTTGGGGCATACCGTTGCGGAGATTGATTGAAACACCCTTAACAAGCAATTCCTTGATTTCTTGTAAATCTTTCTGTAAACCGTCGATTTCTGCGCCGTAGTCTCTTTCCATGATAATTTTTCCTTTCGTTCAATTAAATATCGTATTACGTAATAACGCAATATCATAATATCACAGCAAAACCAGTTTGTCAATACGTATTTACGTATTTTCGTATTTTTTGCAAAAAAAATATTATAGGAGTTGAAAGCGTTTATAAATAATGTCTGCTGAACAAACCGTATAACGGTTTGTTCATGCGGCGTATGCCGCATGAATTTATAAAAACTGAAGTTTTTATAAATTTACAGCATTTCTTGATGTCTCACTGAATCCGGCGTATTTATTATGCCGGATTCAAGTGCAAGGTTTTTACATAATTTAATGTAAAAACCTTGCACTTGAATAAATCAAAAAACCGGGAAAGCCGCATAGCGGCTTGGTTTTTAATTTATTCAGTGGACATTAAATATCGCTTGTCAAGCGATAAGATTCAATAACGCGG
>JAQVQF010000195.1 GCA_028701715.1 Eubacteriales bacterium
GAGGAAGACGTGTCCGAAGAGTACAGGTCCGAGGAAACCCAAAGGCGAATCGATTCCGCCGTTGTTTCCGCCGGTGTTAATTCGTCGGATTTAGGCAATATAATGAACGGTCAGTATTATTTTTCAACGGAAAATTATATTTTCTATTCGAGTTACGACGAAAACGACAACGCGCATATTTATTCGGTAAAAAAAGACGGCACGGAGCATAAGGCAATCTTTGACGGGTTCGGGTGGTCGCTGGTGGTTATCGACGACTGGCTGTATTTTTCGGGCAATCAGGGCACGGAGATAGACGGTACATATAACATCTTCCGGATGAAACTTGACGGTACACAGCTGGAAAAGCTCATAAACAGATACAGCTACGGTATGTTCTTTTACGATAACTATCTGTATTATATGACAAGCTATGGCGGCAGCGGTTCTTCAATGTCCGTTTACAGATCAACCAAAGACGGGAAAAACGAAGAAGTCATATTCACAGACGGTTATTCGCCTATCGTTTACAAGGACCAACTCTATTGCTATGATACTCTCGGCAATTTGATTATAGCAAATCCGAACGGTACGGAATCGCAGATTTTATTGGAAGCAACGGTTAAGTATTATATATTAAGCGACGATCAAATAATATATCTGGATAATAACAACAATATATATAAATGCGATTTGGAAGGAAAAAACAATGTGCTGATAAGACAATCGGCAGGCATACCCATCATCAGTATAAACGCATATATGGGCAGGGTGTTTTTTGCCGAATACGATTCAAGCTTCGATTATACATTATACGGCTTCAAATATAACGTTATAAGCTGTAAAACGGACGGCAGCGATGAAAAATCGGTGTTTTCGAGCACTTCGTACAGCATATGTATAAACCTTGCCGACAACAAGCTTATGTTAATGGATTATGTTATGAACACATCGTCGTCTGCTATGTTTACGTCCGTAAAATCCATGGATTTAAACGGTGAAAATTTGCAGACGCTGCAAAGATAACGATTCGGGTTTTCCTTATCAGGCTATTATAAAATCAAAAAACGCAGTTAATCACTGCGTTTTTGTTTTAGGAGAGGCGGGGTCGCCGGTAAGAGCGACCCCGTTGCCGGAAACAGCGGCATGTATTCCGACGATTACGAAAGAGGATTGTTATCTTACCGTAATCAAGTATATGCTCTTACCTTAAAGTAAGCTTAAATAACAGAAAATATCTTATTTTACTTAAAATTTAAAGCTTAACGGCCTTAACTTTTTTAAGGCGAACGAACCTCGGCAACCCGTTTTCCTTGGGAAGCTTTGTTTCACCCTGAATAAGAGGCAGCGCGTATTCGATATATTTCTCATTCAAGCCGTCCCTGGTGTCGTTGAACCAGTCGGAGGGTATTTTCTTTTCTGTGTTAGCGACATCGGTAAGCTCAAAAAGCTTGATATTGCAGACATACTTGCCGTTTTCATAAGAACGCTCAAAGCCCACCATCTTGTCGGTTATGCCGTCCGCGGCGTATTCGACGGCGGCTTTGCCCGCGGAAAAGGATTCGTCTATATCGGTCTGGGAAGCGCAGTGAGCCGCGCATCTCTGCAGCAGGGAAAGCTCGATACCTCTGACTTTAGCGCCGGTTTTGGATTTTATATAATCGGCGAGATAGGAGGCAAGCCCGCCCAGCTGTGCGTGACCGAAACCATCCTTGGCGTTGGAAAGGTCGTTGCCGTATTCGGAAATATACCTGCCGTTCTTGTCCTTAATGCCCTCGGAAACGGCTATTATGCATTTGCCGTTCTTTTTATAAATAGCCTCGACCTTTGTCATAACGGCCTGAAGGTCGAAATCGTTTTCCGGGCAGTATATAAGGTCGGGGCCTTCGCCCTTGTAACAGGCGAGCGCGGAAGCGGCGGTAAGCCAGCCCGCGTTTCTGCCCATAATCTCCACAACGGTAATCATACCGGTATCGTAAACACGCGCGTCATGGTATATTTCCATAAGCGAGGTGGCGATATATTTCGCGGCGGAGGCGTATCCGGGGCAATGGTCTGTGCCGTAAAGGTCGTTGTCTATGGTTTTGGGAATGCCCATAATACGGCATTCATAACCGTTTTTAAGCATAAACTTGGATATTTTATTGCAGGTGTCCATGGAATCGTTACCGCCGTTATAGAAGAAATAACGCACATCGTATTTCTTGAAAATTTCAAGGATACGTTTGTAATCGGTATCATCCGCATCGGGGCTTTTCAATTTGTAACGGCAGGAACCGAGAGCGGAGGACGGGGTGTATTTCATAAACTCAAGCTCGTCGGAATCCTCCATGCTCATGTCTATGAGGTTGTCGTCAAGGACGCCCTTTATTCCGTTTAACGCTCCGTACACATGGGTTATCGACGCGTTTCCCAGCGCTGTTTTTATGGCACCATATGTGGAGGCATTTATGGCAGAGGTCGGACCTCCCGATTGTCCTATAATGCAAGCGCCTTTCAATTCATTCATTTTCAACAAGATACCGCCTTTCAGTTTCAATTATTATAAATATAACATAAAGAGTCATTAAAATCAATTGCATATTCAGAAAAAAGATATGTAATACCGTCGTTTTTTCTATAAAAAATGACGATAATTGCTTAAAGCGAACAATAATAAATCATTCAAAGCAATTACGGCATTATAACATTCATTTTCATTATATAATATTTCAATTTTCCGCATAATATTTGCATAATATTTGCGTTGGAATTAGTCCTTGACATAATTTATATATATGCTATAATATATTGTTACAATCAGTTTATAAACGCACTGACATATAAGCATAATTTATATCTGAGGGTTAGATAGAAGTGTAAATTGTACGGAAGCACGCTTCCGAACGTTCAATAAATACTTTTTCGTTTACGGTATTAACGACCGCGGTTTCCACTTGTAGAACTGTTCTACAAATAGAATGCAAAAAGCTTGCGGTTCGGCAGAAAGATATGGTCATATAAATGAAAATCAAGCTGATGTCCTTTAATATTCAACACGCAAGGAATTACAACTACCCTGACGAAGACAGGATAGACATAGGGTTAACGGCTAATGTCATCGCTTCACAGGGTGCGGATATAGTCGGCCTAAACGAGGTTAGGGGCGCAGGCGAGGACACGGCTAAATATACCGACCAAGCAAAGGAAATCGCAGCCCTGATAGGCTATAATTATTATTTTGCTCCGGCCATTAATATAGAGCATCACGGATTATACGGCAACGCGCTGCTTTCCAGATTCCCCATTACCGACGGTGAAATCATAGCTGTTCCCGATCCGGAGGACAGAGTGCACGGACGCGGTTTTGAAACAAGATGTATTTTAAAAGCTGTGGTCAACACCGCAAAGCCGCTGACAATTTTCGTAACTCATTTCGGTCTTAACCCTTCAGAAGCCGACAATGCCGCTTCCACTGCCGTACAGGCGCTTGCAGACTCAAATTCGCCAAAGGTGCTTATGGGAGATTTCAATCTGCTGCCGGAAAGCCCCATCCTCGACCGGATACGTATTGCGATGGCGGACACCGCCGATATGCTTAATACGCTTAAATTCAGCTACCCTTCCGACAATCCCATTAAAAAGATTGATTACATATTCGTTTCGGATGACATTAAGGTTGTGGAGGCGGATATTCCCGCGGTTATCGCATCCGACCACAGACCGCATACCGCCGTTATTGAAATTTAACTCAATTTTACTTCGTTTGTCGTTTGTCGTTTGTCGTTTTTCGTTTATCGTTTGTTCTTACAGCACCGGCAATCAATCATTCTTGATTAATTAA
>JAQVQF010000028.1 GCA_028701715.1 Eubacteriales bacterium
GGCTGTCGTTAAGATAACCGGCGGTCATTATTTTTATTAGGCTTTGCCGTATTAATCCCGCTTTTTCCTCGTTTTTCGTTCCTTCTTCCGCTTTTCTTATGTCAAACGGCTGCTCGTTTATAAACGCTTTGATAGCTCGAAGGTTTGTGAGATCGGAATATTTTTCTGCAGGGAAGAAGAATTCGATATATTTATCGGCTCCGTAAATATAGTGCGGGGTCGGAACAAGCGCAAGTCGCGGCGTTTCACATTCGCAGGTTATAGTCTCAAAGCAATGCTTTTCAAAAAATGTTCCGCGTGAAACAACGGCTTCTTTCTTTGTATATCCTTCCTCATAATATTCGTTTTCTTCCATAAAAAATCTGTCGTCGGGAGGGCCTTTCACTTTATCGTACTTTTTCTCCGCAATGCCGGTATAAATACAGGATGTTCCGGAATAAAACAGCGCTTCCGCGGCCGCTTTCCCCAACGATATAAATATTTCGTTAACCATCAGTGTCGAATCGCTTTTATATTTTAACGCCATTGTTCGTATTTTGTGTTCGGCGTCGAATCCGAAAACACGCTCGCAGCCGTCGAAATCCACTCCGCCGTTACGTATTCGTTTGGAGCGAAGAAGCGCCGCCAGATCGTACATTTGATTTATTTGCTCGCCCACTGCGGAATATTTGCGTCTCAGCGGGATAAGAGACGACGAATCGCCCCCGGAAATCAACGCGTCCACATCCGCGGCGGAAGCGTCCAGCACCGGAGCTATAACCGATTCACAGAATTCCGTGTCTGTGACATTGCCCATGTCGTCATAATCCACAAAAACCGAAACCGCCAAGAATTCGCGCTTTTCATTGAAAGAGCACACCGAATTAATAAAGCTCTTGGGCAGCATCGCCGAACCGTCACGGCTCCCGAGAATCTGTCTCCCTCGCGAAGCGGCTTCCGCGTCAAGCTCCGTGCCCTGCACAAGATATTCCGCAACGTCCGCAATATGAACGCCGATCTTCCAGCCCCTCTCCTCTCTGCTTACCGAAAACCCGCAGCCGCTGCTTTCAAAAACAGAATCGGTAAAGGTAAATATCGTTTTGCTTCTGAGATCCGTTCTTCTTGAAACAAAGTTTTTCGCTTCAACGGGTTTTATTGACAAAGCTTGCTTTTCGGCTTGTTGTGAAAAGCCTGTAAAAAGACAGGTGTCGCTTACCGCCGCTTTAAAATTCGCGCCATAGGTGTCGGCTCTGCCGAAATTCTTTTTCGGTATGGCGCGCATGGCGGAAACCGCTTTGTATTTATTTATTTCGGCTTGTATTTTGTCTCCGTCACGGCACTTAATGGCTTCTTTGTCTTGTTTTATCGGAATTCTGAACGGAATATAGCTGTCGGGAATCAGATAGGGCTTTTTTTCTGAAACACGATATTCTCCCGTCACGGTTTTCTGCGCTCTTTCCATAACTTTCAGAATTTTTCCCATTTTAACGCGGTTAAGATCATCGTCCTCCCGCCTGACAGGCTGAGCATCGGAAACGGAAACAATTACCGTATCACCGTCATAAACATCGGAATTATATGAAACCGCAACGGGAATGTTTTCCTCTTCGTCCCCGCGTTGTATCGTAACATATCCGTGGCCGCTTTTTGTACGGCGGAAAACGCCTTCTGTTTTTTGAATATCCATTATTTTATTTATCTCCAATGCCAATTATCCGTGATCCGTTAACGCTGTAGCTGCTCTGTTCCGCTGCGTAAATTACGTTTGTAAAAAGACAAGGGCAAACCCACTTGCCATAAAGTGTGCCTGCCCCCTTTTCCGACTGTATATATTTCCGATAACGCCTAACGTAGTGTTCCAAATCCGGTACATCCTGCTATCCACCAAGGGGACGGCGTTTCGGTGGTTATTCGGTAGTTATTCGTTCGTTTCTGAATTTTCCTCGCTGCTTTCCGCAGACACATCCGATTCACTGTCGGATTCCTCTTCCGAATTATCTTCCGAGGTATTCGTCGATTCATCTTCGGATGATGTCACCGAAGCTTCGGATGCTTCGGATGTTTCGGATGCTTCGGATTCCGTTTCCGAGACCTCGCTTGATTCGGCGGAGGAATTGTCGTCTGACGAGAAGTCCGAGCCCTGGAACACATAAAGTGTCAGAACAAGCACCGCAAAAACCACCGCGACAATTGTCGTTGCTTTAACAAGTATTTTTTGCTTTGACTTACCTTTGTTCTTACCGTAATATGTGTCGTTGCTGCCGCCCGCGATAGATGAGCTCAAGCCTCTTTTTTTGGATTCCTGAAGCATAATAAGAACTATCAGCGCCACCGCGATAACAAGCAGCAGGGCACCTATAATGTATTCGAGACTGGTCATTTATTTTTCCTCCGGATATATAAATATGTGTTGAATAAAACTATAATTTTAAACGTCCGAAAACGTACCATTTACTATATCACACAAATATTAACAATACAATAGCGTGTTGAAAAATTTAAAATTTATTCATTTTTTCTTTTTTGTTCGTTCATGTTGCTTGCTTTTCCCGTTTTCTGTTTTAATACGCGCAGAAGACCTATTGGTTTCTTTATCTTTATTTTCGATATAATTCGGGGGTTTTATGCTTTCGTCGGGGGTCGTTAAGCCGGGTTGCTTCGCACGCGAAATTTCACGCTCGCGTTCGATTCTGCGTTCGCGTTTTTTTGCCGCGGCATCCGCTTTCCTTATAATGCGATATATCTGACAGATCACAATAAATATAAAATAAGCAATCAGCACAATTATAATGATGCGTATCACCGTTCTTGTCGTAGATGACATAAGCATACCTTTAAGACTGCCGAAGAGCGATAAAATACGGCTTCTTTCGATTTCCGTGTTGGTCACGAGAGATACGGAAGCGATTTTTTCTCCTTCATAATACAGATCGATTCTGCCCACAATCATGTTTTTTTCCACGGGTGCTTCCAGGCTTTCGTAATAAAGGAGCGTTTCTCTTGTCACATCCTCCGCTTTGGCTCCCACGGGCATAAGAATATCTACCTCCTCAAGAGCAACAAAGCTGATATGATCGGTATTACCCGTCGCTACGGCGACCGGCAGCTCGCCTATAATTTCACGTTCCTTAATAAGCGTCAGATAACCGAAAGCGGTTGTGGTCCAAGTAAAAATTTTGTGTATATCCTGATAAGCGTTGCCTTCCGCAAAGCTTCTCGTTCCGTCGGTGTTCCTGATTTCGCCGGGAGCCTCCATAACCACCATAACATAACCCAGCCCCGCTTTTTCCGCCGAAGTTATCAGGCAATAGCCTCCGTCGATTCGGGATTGTCCGGCTATCATGCCTTTCGCTCCCGAAAGCGTGTAACCCGAAAGGAGCATGTCAGAAAGAAGATAATTTTTTGTGTGTATGGTGTTGCCCAATACATAGGAGGACTGCGAGGATATATTTAACAGGGTATTATATTTATAAAACGCCGAGGCTATCAGTGCAACGTCAAGCGGTGTGGTATATGCCTCGCCGTCGTTTAATCCCACGGGAGTCGTGTACATGGTACCCGTGCAGCCCAAGGATTCCGCTTTTTCATTCATTTTCGACACGAACGAGTTTATATCGCCGCCGGAAACATAATGAGCAAGCGTAAAGCAGGCGTCGTTTGCCGCGGAAACAAGGGTTGCCGTTATAAGCTGTCTGACGGTCAGCGTCGTGTTGGGTGAAAGCCCCAGCATCGGCGCCGAAATATCACCCTTTTGCCCTATATTTTTGGCAAGTATGGCTTCGGCGGGGACCGTTACGGTTTCGTCAAGAGATGATACGGAGTCGTATATAACCATGGCGGCGGTGAGCTTGGCGGAAACGGTGGGTGAAATTTTTACGTTATCAGAGGTATTAAGGAGAATTTGCCCGGTATCCACGCTTCTTACAACCACAAGATTGCCGCTTGTTATTTCTGGTTTTGCCATCGCCGTACCGGCGTCGGAGGTTTCCGCCGACGAACCGTCACCGAACACCGCAACATTCAGAAAGGTTAAAATAAGCAAACACGCAAGAACAATTGAAATTTTCTTTATGTGTTTCATATCGTTCCTCCTTTCTTCGAAGTATATAATCTGTTTATGTCACTCTTATAAATTCGCTGAAAAATAATTTCTCGTTTTCCGCACATCATTTGCTACGGCTTGCTTAAGCTCGTCAAGAGAGGCGAATTTTCTTTCGTCGCGCAATTTTGAGAATAAAAAAATGCGTACGTCACGACGGTACATATCCTCGTCAAAATCAAGAATATGCGTTTCGCACACCACCTCGTTGTTGTCGGAAACGGTGGGCTTAACCCCTATATCCGACACACCCTTGTAAAACACTCCGCCTATTTCGCACAGGCAGGCGTATACTCCGTATGCCGGGACAAGCTGGTATTCGGGAAAGCGCTGGTTTATGGTGGGAAAGCCGATTTTTCTTCCGATATGCCGTCCCTCGACGACAGGAAGGTTAAAGGAATAGCGGCGACCCAAAAGCTCGCTTGCCTTGTTAATTTCGCCGTCTTTTATGTACTGACGGATAAGGGTCGAAGAAGCCACGATGCCGTTGACGGTCACCGGCGGAACAACCACCGCGTTTCCGCAGTATTCCTCAAGTATCCGCGCAAGCACGCCGGTGTCTCCCGAACGGTGGACGCCGAAACGATAATCGTAACCGCAGACAACGGTTTTTGCGTTAAAACGATCTATCAGAATACCTTTAATAAATTCCCTTGGGGTCATGTTGCGGCAGGTTTCGAAATCTTCGAAATAAACTCCGTCCGCGCCGTGGACTTCCAGCAGTCTCAGCTTGTCCGAAGAACGCGTTATATGCTTGGAGCGAGTGTTTTTGGGAGTATCCTCAAAGGTAAAAACCACCATAGGCATTCCGCCGGCTTTGGCGATTTCCGCGGCTTTTTCAAGAAGGCAGGCATGCCCCAAGTGAACTCCGTCGAAATTTCCTATGGAAACCACGCACTCCCCTTCAAGGGGCAGGTCGCGTACGGTTATTATTTTCACCCTTTTACCTCCTCGCTTTATATCATATTCATTATACGCATACCCCGCGTTTTGTCAAGCGCAGGGTATAAATTTTTACAGGCGTGTCAATAATAACCACAAACGATATTGAAAGGATATCCTCCTCATGGCAACGTCAAAAACCTCTTGTGTTATCCTCGCCGGCGGCAAGGGAGAACGGCTTTATCCCATAACGCTTACGCGTCCTAAGCCGTTGTGCCCGGTCGGTAACGCGACTTGTCTAACACGCTGTATTCTTGCGGCAAAAAACGCCGGGGTTGACGATATTACAGTCGCCGCTTGTTACCTTGCCGATAAAATTAAAAAAGAAGTCTCGTCCTTTGAAAATGTTAAGGTAAAAAGAGAGACAACCATGCTCGGCACGGCCGGCTGTGTCCGGAAATGCGCTGTTTCCGGGGACGACGTGCTTGTGCTGAGCGGCGACGGAGTAAACGATTTCGATTTAAAAAGCCTTATCGAATACCATAAAAAAGCAGGTTTTATCTGTACCGTTGCGATAACACGGTCGCCTTATCCCACAGAATATGGCGTGGTTACCGCCAAGGAGGGGATTGTACGTCGGTTTAACGAAAAACCGGGCTGGGAAAAGGTAACCTCGGATACGGTAAACACCGGAATATATGTCTTGTCCCGTCAAGCGCTTTCGTTTATTCCCCGCAACCGTTTCTTCGATTTTTCCAACGATCTTTTTCCTCTCTTAATGAAAAAAGGCTATGACATAGCCGCTTGGGAGTCCGCCGGCTTTTGGTGCGACATAGGGAATCCCAAGGCTCTTTATGATTGCTCCATGAGATACACCGGAGACAGATCGGCGATTAGCCCTTCGGCTGTTGTAAAGGAGGATGCCTCGGTCAACGCTTCGATTGTCATGGAAAACGTCGTTATAGGAAAACGAGCGGTAATAGATTCATCCATAATATGTGAAAATGTCAAAATAGGAGATAATGTTCTTATACCGAAAGGCTGTGTTATCGGAGGAAACGCTCAAATCGGCGAAGGAGCCGTGCTTTCCGAAGGAATTACGGTCACCTCGGGAGCGGTTATCGGTAAGGGGGGAAGGATTTTGAAGGATGTCAGATTCGGCGGGGTAAAGGGCAGATTATTCGATGGTGACGAAGGTATAAACGGAATATACGGCGAAACCTTTGACCTTTCGGACGGCGTTGCTTTCGGCAAAGCGCTGTGCGAGGCCGCGGGTAACGGCCGTGATATAAAAATAGGCGTTATGTACGCTCCCACCGCACATTCAAGGCTGCTCGGCGAATCGATTTCCGGCGGAATAAGATACGCAGGAGCGGTTTTTTGTGATCTCGGAGAGGGCTTTTCCTCACTTTGCGGTTTTTGCGCGAAGGAATATTATCTCGATTTTTCTGTATTTGCGGAAGTTAAAAACGACTTGTCTTTGTCTGTTCAGGTATATGACACAAGCTGGAGTCCCATACGCGGAAAAACAATAAAATCGATTGAAAGCTCCTTCTATCGCGGCGGAAGCAAGGCCGCTCCTTTTCCGTCGCCGCCGATTGTACCGGAAAAATTTGAAGCTCCGCTTTATCTTTATTCCGGCGCTCTCCTGTCGCGGGGAAAAGGTCTTGCGGGAATGAGCTTCGCCGTTGATTTGGCCAATCTTCCGGGAAAAGTATTGCTTTCGACCGCGGAAAAGCTCGGAGCGGCGGTTTCGAATGATGCTTCCGTATTGCCGCGTATATCCGTTACGGATGACGGCAGGGGGCTTGACATTATAACCGAAAGCGGTAAAACAATGGATTTCTGGCAAATATTATGTTTTTATCTCGGCGTGGAGGCAGAATATAAAAAAATAATATACATTCCGGAGGATACTCCCGCGGCGGCAACCGAATACGCCGTTTTAAAGGGAAGCGACTGCAGAAGGTGTACCGAAAGCCGGGATCCCGGCAAGGATTTCGATCCCTGCTTCAGAGACGGCTGCTTTCTCGGCATCTCCGTACTCGAAATGCTGAGCAATAAGGGTATGAGCTTTGATGAAATGGCTGCTTCAATACCGGAATTTTATATAAGAACCGTAACCGGCGAGTATGACGAGGCATATAAGGCTTCAAAAATAAGAAAGCTCTGTGACGAGTGCGGACGAGAGGACGGCGCAAGATTTGTTTTTGACAAAGGCTCCGTGCGTTTTATTCCTTCGTCTCACAAGGGTTTTCGTATTATTTCGGAAGCGGCAAGTTCCGAATACGCGCAGGAGCTGTGCGATTTTGCGCTTGAAAAGCTGAAGGACTGACTGTTATATATGTCAGAAATAAAAAATCATAGCTGCTTCGCTATGATTTTTTGCTGTAAATATTGTTTGGATTTCAGTTTTTACTCTGGTTTTGGTTTTGTTTTTCCTTTGCGGCCGTGTTCTTTTTCATTTTGTTGTCGGGGCACACAATAACCTTGCGTTCCGTATCGGTTCCTACCGAATAGGTCGAAACACCCTTTATACCCTGTACCTCGGAATGAATTATGCGTCTTTCGTAGGCTGACATGGGTTCCAGCGCGAAAGAACGGTCATATTTTACAGCCTTTTCCGCCATGCGTCGGGCAAGCAGCTGCAACGCTTCGCGGCGTTTTGCCCGGTAGCCTTCCACATCAACCGTTATTCTGTAATAATCCTTCAAACCTTTATTGGCGGCAAGAGTCGCAAGATACTGCAGCGAATCGAGCACGTCACCGTGACGGCCTATTAAAAGCCCCATGTTTTCCCCCGTAACGGAGATGGTGGCTCCTTCCTCTTCAATTACGGACGAGGTTTCGGCGTTTATACCCATGTTTACCAACACGGTTTTTATAAATCCTTCGGCTCTGTCGGCGGGGGTAAGCTCATATACAACCTTTACAATGGCTTCGTTCGCGCCTATACCGAGGAAGCCCTTGCTCGGCTCCTGCATTACGGTATAGGTCACCTTTTCGGCGGATACGCCCAGCTCTTTCGCTCCGAGCTCCACCGCCTGTAAAACGGTTTTCGCGTTTTGAATGACTTCTTTTTGCATATTACTATCAATCCTCATCGGTGTCATCGCCCGAATCGTCGTCCATATCGTCGGGAGGAGGGTTGTCGTCCTTTAAAGGCGCCCTGTCTATCTTCGATTTGGAGGATTTGTCGTCGTCGGGGGACAGCATTTCATACCTGGTGTCGGGACTGTTTTTGCGGTTTGCTTTAATAATCATGCCGTCATAGGTATCGTCGTCCTCGTCGACCTCAATGGTGATGACTTTCTTCTTTTTTGTCTTAAACTGTTTCTTCAGCTCTGCCAGTTCTTCTTCGCTTATTTTGGGTATGGGGTACATCCTTGCAAGAATATACGACTGTCCTATGCCTAACACCGTTCTGTATATCCAGTAAACGCCGATAGCCGCGGGGAAGGTCTGCCATGCAAACCAGGTGGAAAGAAGGGGAAGCCCCCATTTCATAAATCCGCCGCCGGGCATCATTCCGTCGGCGGTTACGGGCTGCGCCGAAAACTTTTTGGTCACAATGCCTCCGTAAAAAGACGTAATGAAAACAAGTATGGGTATCAGAAGCAGCAGGGTAACGCCTTTATTGCTTGGAATGTCAAGGAGCGTTGTTTCGCCGAAATAGGTAAATTTGGGTATGGACTTAACAAAATCCTTGTCAAACGCAACGTTTTCCGGTATATTTTCAAGCACCGTTTGTTCGTCGATACCGGCCTTGATAAGCTCGTCTATAATTTTGCTGCGATAGTCGTAAACAATAAATTCCGTGAGCGTAAATTCGTAGTTTGAATCGGCGGTGAAGTCCGCTCCGTCCCAGCGGTTTCCGTTAAGCTTGGCTCCCAGCTTTTTTATTACTCCGGTATATGACTCAATATAATTGTTAAGCTTTTCGCGTGTTTCGGCAAGGGAGGTATCAACCGAAACCGTGTTTGCGATATCGCTTGCCTCTGTGTCGGATTCGTTACCCGATACGGCCGGGTCTGACAATTCGGCGGTCGAATTTCCCGCAGATATTTCATCGGAATTATCGGCGGAATTATCGCCGGTATTTGTGTTGACAAGCAAGCCGGAATCCTCGATGGCGGATACCGCTCCGTCAAGAATCTGTACCGCTGTTTTATATTGGCTGTTTGCGTCAACGTTGGAGGAGGTGGTATAGGTAAGAGGCATTTTTATAACACCCCAAAGAATGATGATTATCGGAAGCTGTATCAGTATTGGGAGACAGCCCGAATATGGGTTGTGTCCTTCCTTGCGGTAAAGCTCCTGTACCTCCATGTTCATCTTTTGCTGTGTCGCCTTGTCCTTACGCCCTTTGTATTTTTCGCGGATGAGCATTTCTTTTGGTCTGAACTTGCCCATCTTCACGCTTGATTTCTGCTGTTTTATGGCAAGCGGAAAAAGCGCTACCTGTATGATTAGCGAAAATATAAACAGCGCTATTACGTAATAATTGCCTGAAATAGCACAGCATGCCTTTAAGATCGCACCGAAAACGGTGTAAAAAATACTAAAAATCGGATTAGTGGCACTGCACATTTATTTTAACCCTTTCTTTTCTGCGGAACCGGGTCATAACCGCCCTTGCACAGAGGGTTACAACGTAAAATTCTGAAAACCGTAAGGAAAAAGCCCACAAAAGCCCCGCGTGTTTCAAACGCTTCCAGCGCATACTGGGAGCATGTCGGATAAAACCTGCAGGACGGAGGAAGTCCCGGGGAAATATGCTTCTGGTATAATTTTATGAGCCAAATAAAGACGTGCTTCATTCTTTTACACCCAGAAGGGCCGCCCTTTTCAATAAATCATACAGTTCATCCGCAAGTTCGCAGTAAGCGGCGGAAACGGATGCCTGTCTGGCGACGACGACGATAAAATATCCTTCCTTCATAAAAGGGTATAGCAGACGGAGCGATTCCTTAATTCGTCTCTTAATACGGTTTCTGACAACCGCGTTTCCCCTGGATTTTGAAACCGTTATACCGACCTTTGTAACTTTACCGCCGTAATTTTTTTGGCAGTAAAGAACCACACATCGACCGGAATAGCTTTTTCCTTTAGAGTATAAGCGTGAAAAAATATGGTTTTCCCGTATGGTCTTTAACTTTCCGGACTTTTCCATTTTTAATAGGTAAGTCTTTCTCTGCCCTTCGCGCGCCTTCTTTTCAAGACCTTTCTGCCGTTGGAGTCAGCCATTCTTTTCCTGAATCCGTGCTCCATCTTTCTGTGGCGTTTTTTGGGCTGATAGGTTCTGAGCATTAAAATGCACCTCCTGAATGCTTATTTCCGCTTATGAAAGGCCTCCGCTGTATAGGAGACCTGCACACAAAGCGTCAATATACATTATAAACACATATATTTTAAAAAGTCAAGAGATATTTTATAAAAAGCGGTTAAAGCCTGCAGGAACAGGAATATAGGCGGCAAAAAACCCGGCTGAAACCCGTGGATTTGAACAAAAAACCTAACGGTAAATACGTTTAACTTCTATATTAAATATATATAAGTATTCTTATAATCTATTGAAATTTTTAAACGATTGTGCTATAATAAATAATAACACTCGGCATAAGAGCTTCATTCCATTAAGGAGGATAACCTATATGCACATGACCGTCGCCGACGCATATTTCCGTGAGGTGCTCGACCGGCTCAGAGAAAATCTCGACGCCTCAACCGTCGACCTCTGGTTGGGAAAAGCGAGAGTAACTGCTTTCGACGGCGACACAATAACCATAGCCGCTGAAAACGAATTTAAAAAGAACACCGTTATAAACCGGTATCTCGATCGGTTGGAAGACGGATTTGAAACAGCGGCGGGAAAAAGGCTCAAGGTCTTGATTAATTCCCGCGACGAGCTTAACGAAGAAGAAAATCGTATTTTTTCCTCCGCTTCGCTGCCCGCGGTAAAGCCGGAAGAACCTAAAAAGGATGAAGCGCCGTCTGTTTTTCGCGGCTACACCTTTGAAAATTTCGTCGTCGGCTCTTCCAACAAGGTTGCCCAATCGGCCTGTCTTGCGGTGGCCACAAATCCGGTTATACGAATAAATCCTCTTTTTCTGTACGGTCCCTCCGGGCTCGGTAAAACCCACCTGCTTTTCGCTACGGTTAACGAGGCAAAGAGGCAAAACCAAAATATCAACATCCTTTATGTAACGGGCGAACAATTTACAAACGAGATTATTGATGCCATAACCGCCAAAAACACCGCGGAATTCCGTGATAAATACCGTAACACGGATATGCTGCTGGTTGACGATATTCAGTTTATCGCGGGCAAGGTTGTAGTGCAGGAGGAATTTTTCCACACTTTCGACACCCTTTATAAAATGCAGAAGCAAATCGTTTTAACCTCCGACAAGCCGCCCAAAGATATAAACCCTCTTGAGGAAAGACTTAAAACAAGATTTGAAATGGGGCTTATCGCAGACATACAACCTCCCGAAACGGAACTCAGAACCGCGATATTCAAACAGAAAACAAAAACTCTCGGTCTTAATATTCCTAATGATGTGCTTACATATCTTGCGGAAAACATTAAATCCAACGTTCGTCAAATAGAAGGCGCGGTTAAAAAGCTTTGGGCTCAGTCCTTTATTACAAACGAAAAGATAACCCTTAAAATGGCGCAGAACGTGCTGACCGATTATTTCCGTGAATGCAAACCGGTTATAACTACCGAAACCATATTCAAGCAGCTTGAAAAGCGTTACGGTATATCAAAAGAGGAAATGACCGGAAAAAAACGCACCGCCGACATAGTTTATGTTCGCCATATTGCAATTTATCTTATACATGAATCCACGGATTTATCCCTTAAAAAAATAGGCAGGCTTTTTGACCGCGACCATTCCACAATTATTTCAGCTCGCGACAATGTTATGAAGCGTATGAAGAGCGACACTCTTTTCAACAAGGAAATTACCGAAATAATTGAAGAGCTGGAAAACCGTTAAAATAATCCACCGCCTTATCCATAACTTATCCACATAAAATTCACCGTAAAACCAGATATTTTAAGCGTTTTCGGAGTTATCTACATTTAAACACGGCCTACTCCTACTAATACTACTACTTCATCCTAAAGTTACGCTATCTTTCTTCGGCTCCGCCGGAAAAAATATTTTTGATTTATCCAAAACGGAGGACATTAAAAATGGCAATTAAATTCAGTTCTGATAAAACCACCCTGGCGTCGGTTATTTTTCCGGCTTTGTATGCCACATCCAACAAATCCACTCTCCCCGCGCTTGAAGGATTGCTTTTCAAGCTTGAAGGAAACGTGCTTACGGTCTGCGGTTACGATCTTGAAAAAGGAATTCAGACCTCCGCAGTCGTTTTCGGTCAGGAAGACGGTTCCGTGGTGTTGAATTCATCCAAAATATCGGGAATTATCAAAAATTTCCCGGAATGCGATATTTCGTTTGAAGGCGATGACAAAAATGTCGTTTTAATATGCGGAGGCGAATCAGAATTTGCCATCCACGGCATAGATGCTTCCGCTTTTCCGGCGATGCCCGAACTACGCGGTGAGAATAAAATGAAAATCAAAGGAGGAACTCTCCGCGATCTTATTTTTTCTACAAATCATGCCGTGGCATCTTCGGATTCACGACCTCTTTTAAAGGGTGAGCTTTTCTGTCTGGAAAACGGCAATCTTACGGTGGTTTCTACGGATAATTTCAGAATGGCCCTGAGGGAAATAAAAAACTGTATAGAAGCCGAAAAAGAAGAATATACATTCATAGTTCCCGGTAAAGCATTAAACGATCTCGCCAAGCTTGTAACAGACAACGACGAAGAAATAGCTATTGAATTTACAAGAAAATACGTAATATTCCGTTGTCCCGATGTTATATTGTTTTCAAGATTGCTTGAAGGGGAATTTCTTGATTATAAAAAGGTTATTCCCCGTACGGGAAAAACTTTCGTTAAAATAAACCGCCTTGCCTTTATCGAAAGCGTGGAGCGCGCTTCTCTGCTGATAGACGAAAAGATGAGAACCCCTCTCCGTTGCAAATTTTCGGGTGAAATCCTCAACATATCCTGTTCCACGCAATACGGGCGCGTGAACGACAATATAAACATAGAATTAAGCGGAGACGACATAGAGATAGGGTTTAACAACAGATACATTTTAGACGCGCTCAGAGCCTGTAAAGACGATGAGATTATGCTGACAATGTCTTCTCCCCTGATGTCCATGATAATAACATCGGTCAAGGAGGAAGAAAACGGAAAATATATATATTTGGTGGTTCCGATGCGCTTTATAAGTTAAAGACATTTATATTCATTTTAAATTAAAGCGTTTTTCCCAATGAGTTAAAAGGATTGAACATAAATGAAAATAATTTCCTTTGAGGTAAGGTCTTTCAGAAATCACCTCCGTTCCGAAGCCAAATTTACCGACGGAATCAATATACTGACCGGAAACAACGGCGAGGGTAAGACCAATCTGCTTGAGGGAATATTCCTTTTCGCCTCCGGAAAATCCTTCAGAGGACAAAAAGACCGCGAACTTATACGGTTCGGCGACGACGGCGCATATCTTAAGCTGATTTTTGAGGATAAATATAGTGTTCATACACTCGAAGCGGAGCTTTATAAAAACCAAAAACGGCATCTTCTGAAAGACGGCTGCGAGATAAAAAAGCTTTCGGAATATTTAGGGCTTTTCAGAGCGGTGATTTTTTCCCCCGACCACCTGAAAATTGTAAAATCCTCACCCGAAAACAGAAGAAGGCTAACGGATATGGCGATATGTCAGTCTTTTCCGCGTTTCGTGGCTTCGCTTTCGGAATACAATCGAATTCTGCAGCAAAAAAACAATCTGTTAAAAACGGGCGTTACCAAGCTTTCGCTGCCGATGATAGACGTATATAACGAAAAGCTTGCGTCGCTGTCTTCTCTCATAACCCTAAACCGTTTCAATTATGCGTCAAAGCTGGGGGAAAAAGCCGCGGAATACCTTTCGGAAATGACCTGCGGCGGAGAAAAGCTCGAAATCAACTATGTTACGCAATGCGGCAGAGAATTTTCGAGAGATAAACTGCGCGACAGCTGTATTTGCCTGTTTGAGCGTAAAAAAGAGGACGAGATATCCAAAAGAATGTCGCTCTGCGGCTGTCATCATGACGACTTTTATATATCAATAAACGGAAAAGACGCAAAGCTGTATGCTTCCCAGGGTCAGCAGAGATCGATTGTGCTTGCGCTGAAGCTTGCCGAAGGCGAGCTTGCCAAGCAGTATACCGGGGAAGACGGCGTATTTCTGTTCGACGACGTACTGTCCGAGCTTGACGTTAAAAGAAGAGAATACATTACCGAAAAGATCAGGGGAAGGCAGTTTATAATAACCTGCTGTGATTTCGAAAATGCGGGAGATCGCGTTTTTACGGTTAAAGGAGGAAATGTTTTTGTTTCTGCATCTCGGTAAAAATGAATCCGTCCGTGAAAAGGAAGTAGTGGGCATATTTGATATGGAAACCGCCACCTTGTCCAGAGAAACAAGAAGCTTTTTAAAGCGAATGCAAAACGAATTGAAAACCGTGTCGCTCTGTGACGATATACCGAAAACCTTTGTGCTTTGCGACAACAGCTATACCGACACGGTTTATATAACCCAGCTTTCGCCCGGAACCACGGTAAAAAGGAGCCGCCGCGGCGTTTTCAGCCCTACTATACAAGGAGAAATACAAAATAGATGAATAAGGATTTTGAGAAAGCCACAGAAACCTACGGCGACAGCCAGATACAAGTGCTCGAAGGCCTTGAGGCGGTAAGAAAACGCCCGGGCATGTATATAGGAACCACATCAGTAAAGGGATTGCACCATCTTGTTTATGAAATAGTGGACAATTCGATAGACGAAGCTCTCGCGGGCTGCTGCGACGATATACGTGTTATCATATGCACGGACGGATCCGTCAAGGTGGAAGACGACGGACGCGGCGTTCCCGCGGGGATGAACGAAAAGCTGGGGCTTCCAACGCTGGAGGTCATTTTCGCCACCCTGCACGCGGGCGGAAAATTCGGGAACGGAGGCTATGCGATTGCAGGTGGTCTTCACGGAGTGGGAGCTTCGGTGGTCAACGCGCTTTCAAAAAGACTTGAGGCGTTCAACTGTCGCGACGGCAAGGCTTACACCATTGCCTTTGAACGCGGAAAGACGG
>JAQVQF010000196.1 GCA_028701715.1 Eubacteriales bacterium
CCGATTATCAGATGGCGTTTCAATTTCGTGAAATCGCGGTTTTCCGCCGCGTTAAATTCCGGTATTTTGTTGTGGCTTTGAATTTCCGTCCAGGGGAGGGCGGCATATTTATCCTTTAAAAATTTTCCAAGCTCATATTCGAGCGAAGCGGGCTCGTAATAAACCGCGTCAAAATCCATATTCATATAATTTATCACCCCGTATATATTTCCCATTATTAATATAATTAATGATAATGTTCCCAATAGTGTAAACCGTTAAATTTCGTTAAATATCGTTAAAATATATTCACGTTAATTCACGTTTTGGTATTGACAAGCGGCAACATACGTGGTATACTGTTAACATAATCAACGGAAGCCGGCTCTGTTGAAAATTTTAGTGAAAGGCAACAGGTTTATGTTTATTGAGGAAAGACATCGTGAGATATTAAAAATGCTTGAGGAAAAAGGAAGCGTCTCCGTTGCGGAGATCCAGAGGAAATTTTTTGTCGGGTATGATTCCGCCAAGCGCGATTTAAGGATACTTGAAGAAAAAGGATTATTGAAAAGAACCCACGGCGGAGCCATACCCGTCCGTAATGTTGCGTTCGGCAAGCCACGGCAGGTCACCTGCAAGGATATAAGCGAAGTCAAGGATAATTATATGGCGATTGCCAAAAAAGCGGTTTCCATGATAAAGGATAACGACGTCATTTATATTGCTCCGGCGACCGTCGGCTGTTTTATGGCACAGAATATGCCTGACGGTATCCGCATACGCGTTGTGACCAATTCAATAATTCTTGCGGAGGAGTTGAGAACAAAAAACAATATTTCCGTGATTTTATTGGGCGGTGAGATGGATGAAAAGGGCAGCTGCTGTGACGCTTTCGCGGTGGATATGGTGCGTAAGCTGCGCTTTGACAAATGCTTTGTTACCGCAGCGTGCATTTCCGCGAAATTCGGGCTTTCGATACAAAAATCACAGGCGATAAGCTTTTATAATGCGATTATGGACAGCTCGAAGCAAATTGTCGGATTATTTCCCGCCGAAAAAATCGGCTTTGATAGCATTGTCAGCATCTGTCCCGCCGAAAGGCTGAGCACCCTGATAACCGATTGGAACGCTCTTGAGGACGACCTTAAGGAATTTGAAGAAAAAGGGATAGAAATAGTAATAGCGGAAAACGAAAATTCCATTACCGATTCCGAATAAAACACACCATAAGCAAAAGGCGGATTCATTTCCGCCTTTTCTTTATTGCATGTCTAAAGTAAACGTTAACGGTACATAATATTCCCATAAGGGGATATATTATGAAATTTCTTTGGACAGAAGATATCGAAAAGCCTTCATTTAATAAACTCAACAAGGATATCGAAACCGATGTGCTGATTATCGGCGGAGGTATGGCGGGGATTCTCTGCGCTATCGCCCTGCGTGACGCCGGAGCGGATTATATGCTTGTCGAAGCGAAAGCCATAGGTTCAGGCATAACCAAGGGTACAACGGCGGTGATATCCGCACAGCATGATACTCTGTATTCAGACCTTATTGAAAAGTACGGCCGCGGCAGAGCCAAGCAATATCTTGATGCGAATCTCGCGGCGGTTTCGCGCTTCCGACAGCTTTCCGAAAATATCCCATGTGATTACGAGGTTTTACCGTCCGTAATGTATTCGACAGACGATGCTTTGATTATGCGCAAGGAAGCGGAAGCCGTACAGTCGCTCGGCTTCAATGCTGAATTCAAAAAAGAAGCACCTATCCCTGTTAAAATCGAAGGCGCGGTCAGCTACCCCGGCATGGGGCAATTTCATCCGTTGAAATTTCTGTACGGCGCGGCTGCCGGGCTTAATATTTACGAAAACACCTTCGTGCATAAGCTTGACAAAACCACAGCTTACACCGACGGCGGAACGATAAAAGCAAAAAAGGTAATCGTGGCGTCGCATTTCCCTTTTATAAACCGACGCGGGATATATTTTATAAAAATGTATCAGATGCGTTCGTTCGTCATCGCGCTGGAAAAAGCGGAAAAGCTCGGCTGTACGCTTGTCGAACATTCCGGTGAGGGAATGTATTTCAGGAATTACAATGATCTTCTGATCGTCGGCGGCGGCGACCGTAAGACGAGCAAAAAGAGCGGCGGCTTTGAGGCCGTGCGGCGTTTTATTAAGCACTATTATAAAAACACTGTTGAAAAATACGTTTGGGCAACGCAGGACTGCATGTCCCTTGACGGCGTGCCCTATATAGGCGCTTACAGTAAATCAATGCCCGATGTTTATGTCGCGACCGGCTTCAACGAATGGGGTATGACCTCCTCCATGGTTGCGTCGATGATTCTGACGGATATGATTACCGGTAAAACAAACCCATACGGCGAGGTATTTTCGCCGCAAAGGACTATATTGCATCCTCAGCTTTTCGCCAACGCGGGCAGCGCCGCGGTCAATCTTGCGACGCCGTCCTGTAAACGGTGCCCTCATCTCGGCTGCGCGTTGAAATGGAACGAGGAGGAAAAAAGCTGGGACTGTCCCTGTCACGGCTCGCGCTTTGACGAAAGCGGCAAGCTTATCGACAACCCCGCCATGAGGGATGCGAATGTCAGATAACCGCTTTCAGGGCTGGTATTTCAAGCATCGGGCGGGTGAGAATATAATCTCTTTTATCCCGGGATATGCTGAAAACCGTTATTTTATTCAGGTGATAACCGAAAATTTTTCACGTGTTTACAATATTAAAAGGCTTTATTTTTCCGACGGAATAAATGCCGACAAATGCCGTTTCGGGAAACGGGGGGTATATATTGACCTCCCGGGTATTTACGGAAAGCTGCGTTACGGTAAATTTACAAGGCTTGATACCGACATTATGGGACCGTTCCGCTTTTTGCCCATGGAATGCCGTCACGGAGTAATCAGCATGAATCACGGCGTGGACGGCAGTCTTTGTATTGACGGTAAAATGATAAATTTTAACGGCGGACACGGATATATTGAAACGGACGGAGGCTCGTCCTTCCCCGGCAAATATCTGTGGCTGCAGTGCAATTCCTTTCCGGTGGATTGCTCGGTCATGGCGGCTGTCGCGGATATACCTGTCTTATTCGCATTAACGCATTTCATGGGATGCATCTGCGCTGTTATTTTTAAAGGAAAGGAATACCGTATCGCCACATATAAGGGAGCGAGAATAATATCCTCCGCCGACAATCATATAATATTAAAGCAGGGTAAACTGTTGTTTGAAGCGGATATAATAAAAAACAACAGTGTTTTCGGGCTTTCGGCGCCGGTGCGCGGCAAAATGAGCAGAATTATCCGCGAATCCAACAACGCCGCGGTTCGTTTGCGTCTTTGGAACGACGATAAACCGATATTCGATCTGACAAGCGATTATGCGAGCTTCGAATATAATTTTTAAAAACGACAGGCGGTTATGCGGTGGTAAGAACTGAATAGAAAATCAAACAAAGCCCTGTCAGCGGCAACCGTAGAATCGTTGAATCGTTGAAGAGCTTTATTTTTTCGTATTCTTGACATTGACATTACGTAGCTATATAATGCTTTTGATATATTTTTTAGGAAGAGGGCGAAAACAGCATACTCTCCGTAAAAACGTTAATATAGAAGAGCATACTGATTATAATGAAACATAGAAAATTACTTACCCCGGCGATTATGTTTATCGTACTTTTCGGGGTTGTAAGCATGTTTTCCGACATGACGCATGAGGGCGCGGCGAGCATACGCGGAGCGTACCTTGCGCTTTTGGGAGCTTCCGGCTCGGCGATA
>JAQVQF010000029.1 GCA_028701715.1 Eubacteriales bacterium
GTGGATGAGGGGTATCCCCGTCAAAGCCTTCGGTTACCATCTTCCCGATATGGAATGCCTCTCAAGGGTAAGGCGACCCCTCATCCGTCAGCCTTCGGCTGCCACCTTCCCCCCGGGGGAAGGCTTACGAGAGAAGATACTCCCGTCAAAGCCTTTTGCCATCCGAATCGCTCCGTAAGGGGCGTTTTTTATTGGAATTTTTACGATTGTTTTTATTGGAATTTTAACGATACTCTTGACAAACATGAAAAATAGTAGTATATTCAGTATAACAAATCATACTTTTCATACAAAGGAGCATAAGCATGGAGAAAATGGAGGGCAAATACTTCTTCGGCTCCGCCAAGGTGGGGTCGAAAGGACAGATAGTCATCCCCGCTGAGGCAAGAGAAATATTCGGCATCAAGCCCGGTGACAATCTTATTATACTCGGCGACATCGAACAGGGACTGGCGATACCCACAAACAAAAGAGTGATTTCCCTTTTTGAAGCCGAGCTTAAGGAGGACGAATAATGTTCTCGATAGAAACAAAAAAGCTGACGAAAACATACGGATCGCTGAAAGCGGTCGATACCCTTGATTTAACGGTGAACGAAGGGGAGCTTTTTTCGCTCCTCGGAGTCAACGGCGCGGGTAAGACCACCGTGATCAAAATGCTCACCTGCCTAAGCCTTCCCACCTCGGGAGAAGCGTTTATAAAAGGCATTAATGTTATAAACGAACCCGAAAAGGTCAAGAGCATAGTCGGTATATCACCGCAGGAAACCGCCGTCGCGCTCAACCTGACGGTGCGGGAAAATCTTGAATTCATTGCCGGAATATACGGCGTTGCCGATCCGAAGGGTAAAGCGACAAAGCTTATCGCCATGCTCCGTTTGGAAGAAAAGGAACAAACCCGCGCGGCGAAGCTATCGGGCGGACAGCAAAGGCGTCTTTCGATAGCCATGGGCTTGATTTCCCAGCCCGAAGTGCTGTTTTTGGACGAACCCACGCTCGGACTCGATGTGCTGGCAAGGCGGGAGCTGTGGAGCATACTCAGAGCCTTGAAGGGTAAAATTACGATAATACTCACCACCCATTACCTTGAGGAAGCCGAGGCGCTTTCCGACAGGATAGGTGTTATGTCAAAGGGCAGGCTGCTTGCCGTGGGTACTCCCGGCGAGCTTATGACGCTTACGCAAAAAACCAATTTTGAGGACGCCTTCGTTGCGCTCGCGTCGGAGGAACGCTGTCAGTTATAACTGACAGCCGTTCGGCGAAAGGATATGATTATATAAATGAATAAAGCCTTAATATTTGCCAAAAGGAATGCCAAGGAAATACTCCGCGATCCGCTGAGCTGGATATTTTGCTTAGGCTTCCCCGTCGCCATGCTTGTTATGTTCCGTGTTATAAGCGCGTCATCACCGGGGGAAGCCGATCTCTTCGGGCTTGACAGCCTTGCTCCCGGAATCGCCGTTTTTTCGTTTTCCTTTGTAATGCTTTACATGGCGATACTAACCTCCAAGGATAAGTCGACCTTTTTCCTGATCAGGCTGTTTTCCGCGCCCATGACCACCTTTGACTTTCTGCTCGGCTACGCCATACCCGGGCTGGTAATAGCGTTTGCACAGGTTATTTTATGCTTCGCGGCGTCGGCGGCAATCGCCGTATTTTCCGGGCAGGCTTTCAGTATAGCCGGGTATTTATGCGGAACAATAGTGCTGTTTCCTCTTTCCGTACTTTTTATAGCCATGGGGATATTCTTCGGAACCGTGTTTTCGGAAAAAGCCGCTCCCGGAATGTCGTCATTGATCATTTCCCTGTCCGGTATGCTCTCCGGTGCGTGGATGCCCCTCGAAACCATGAAAGCCTTCGGAACGGTATGCAGATTTCTGCCGTTTTATCCGACGGTGCGGATGGGACGCGAGGCGGTTTCGCTCTGGAGCGGCGTATATAACAGCTTTCTGCTCGATACCGCAACCGTGCTTGGTTACATTGTTTTCGCGTGCTTTATAGCAACGCTTGCTTTCAAGTCCAAGATGAAAAAGGACAAATAAACAGAAGCGGACGGCAGTATGCCGTCCGTTTTATTGCCGCTTACCTGAGGAAATCCACCGCTCGTAATAAAACAGGTATTGCTGGGCGATACCTCCGTATGGAGCGAATATTTTCTCGTCAAAGCTGTCACCGTAATACTTGTCTATCACTCTTTTTATCCATACATCCTTCGGAAACGCCGAAAGAAAGGAATAGCCGAACAGCAGCACGCAGTCGGCGACCTTCGGCCCGACGCCCCTGATGGTCATGAGGTATTTCTTTGCTTCCTCATATTCCATTTTACCCGCCGCGTCGAGATCTATCTGCCCGCTTGCGACCTTTAACGCCGCGTCGGCGATATAATTCGCTCTGAAGCCGCTTTTTATAACCGCAAGCTTTTCCGCGCCCGCTTTTGCTATAACCTCCGCGGACGGAAAGGTATACGCGCCGCCGATATCCGTACCGAGGCTTTCGCACAGCCGTCCGATGATTTTTTTAATGCGCGGTATATTATTGTTTTGGGAAATAATAAACGAGCACAGGGTTTCCCACCTGTCCTGCCGGAGGATTCTTATTCCCCTGGATGCCTCCACGGCTTTCGCCGCCGTACCGTCGCGGCACAGCATATCGTTTATTCCGTTGTAATCGCGACTCAAATCAAAATAATCCTTCCATATTTTATTGAATTCGTCTTCGGCTACATTTTCGAAAACCGTATAATCATCCTCATCATAAAGGCGCAGCTTTCTGCCGAAAGCGACGCCCGAAAAACCGTTATCATCCCTTTCAAAGCGAAAGCACTGACCGCAGTCGAAAATCTTTTCTATGGAAAACAACCCGTCCTTTTCTATGTAAGCGTTATTGTTTCTGAAATAAGTCATTGTTTTTCGTCCCCTTGTATGTTATACTTTATCGAACGGAGGTTATTGAAAATGCAGGAAAAAATTTATACCATACCCGTTAACGAGGCTTTCGAACAGTCCGACGAATGCCCGTTCTGCACGCTGTATAAAAAGCTGGAAGATAACGAAATCGACCTTATCACCGGCGCTTCCATGATGGAATCGGACGTCCGTATTAAAACGAACGAGCTGGGCTTCTGCCGCAAGCATTACGATAAAATGTTAAAATCGGGAGCAAGGCTGCCCGTTGCCCTGACGCTGCAGACACATCTCGATTCATTGAAAAAAGATATAATGCCGGGCGGTCTGTTTATCAAAGACGATGCCTCAAAGCCCGTCAAGCGGATAAAACAGCTTGATTCCGATTGTTATGTATGTCAGCGAATAGAGCGGCATTACGCCAAAATGTATGAAACCGCTTGCCTTCTGTTTGAAAACGAAGCGGAATTCCGCGGTAATTTTTTAAAGCAAAGCTATTTTTGTCTTCCCCATTACGCAAGGCTGCTTGAGGTTTCCAAAAGGGTTAATTCCAAAAAGCGTCATGCCGAGCTTGTAAAAGCAGCGGGTGAGATTGTCGGCGCGTATATAAATTCGCTGTACGAGGATATTTCCCTTTTCTGTAAAAAATTCGACTACAACAGCCGCGACCTTCCCTGGGGAAATTCAAAGGATTCACCGGAAAGAGCGATAAGCTTCCTTTCCTCCGACGAATAAAAATATGTGCCCGATATAAGCGGTTAACATAACAAGCGCCGTAATTCTTTATTACGAAATTATGAAATCCACATTTTCCACAGGGTTTTCCACATGGCTTTTAAGCATTTTCAAGCATATTTAAGCATAACAGCTGTGCTTATCCACATTATCCACAGGGTTTTCCACAAGAAAGTACAAGCATTATGTTAATCCGTTATTATTGAATTTGTCTGTTTTGCCCATAAAGCATTCTTGAAAACGCGCTTTATATCTCCATTGTGGCATAGGCGTTTTGATTGTGACAGCCCTTGCTGCCGCCAATATATTCGTAATATCCCTGCGAGGCTATCATGGCGGCATTGTCGCCGCAGAGCGAAAGCGGAGGGATAAACACTCCGATATTACGGGCTTCGCATATTTCGGTTACGGCTTTTCTCAGATGAGAATTCGCCGCCACTCCTCCCGCCAGCGCGACCGGCAGGGCTTTTTCGGTATCCAGTAATTTTTCAAGCCTTACGGAAACAGTATATATCAAGGCTTTTGTAAACGAGGCGGCAATGTCCGCCTTCATTTTATCGTCAAGGCTTTTTCCGCGAGCCTCTTGCGTATGAACATAATTTATTACCGCGGTTTTCAATCCCGAAAACGAAAAATCGTATTCCGAATCATGAACTGTGGCGGATGTGAATTTGATCGCGTTTGCATCACCCGAACAGGCAAGCCTGTCCATGGCTGCTCCGCCCGGATACGACAGTCCCAAAACTCTCGCCGCTTTGTCAAAGGCTTCTCCCGCCGCGTCGTCGCGCGCTCTGCCGATAACGGCATAATCGGTGTAATCGTTGACAAGCATCAGCGATGTATGTCCTCCGGACACGACAAGGGCGTAAAACGGCGGCTTCAATTCGGGATAGACAAGATAGTTCGCCGCGACATGCCCGCGTATATGATGGGTGGGAATAAGCGTCTTACCGGCGGCGTAGGAAAGCCCCTTGGCGTAGGAAAGCCCGGTCAGAAGAGCGCCTATCAGCCCCGGCGCATAGGTCACCGCCACGGCGTCTATTTTATCAAGCGAAATACCTGCTTTTTTCAACGCCTCGCTCACCACGGCGGAAATCGCCTCGGTATGAGCGCGGGAGGCTATTTCCGGAACCACCCCGCCGTAAAGAGCGTGCGTTTCCACCTGCGTCGCCACGACGCTTGAAAGCACCTCCCTTCCGTCCTTAACGACAGACGCGGCGGTTTCGTCGCAGCTTGTTTCGATTCCTAAAATATACATATATCCTCCAAAGTCATATTGATCGCATCCGCTTCCTTATAATAACGCGGTCGTCTGCCGATTGCTTTAAAGCCGATTTTTTCGTAAAGCCGAATAGCCGCAATGTTATTTTCCGCAACCTCAAGGAAAGCCTTGACGCAGCCGCGTTCCTTCGCTTCCGAAAGCAAACGGCTAATAAGCGCATATGCAATTCCGCGGCGGCGGTATTCCGCAAGCACGGCAATATTGGTTATCTGGCACTCGCCCGCTCCGGCATAGCAGCCGCAAACGCCTGCCATTTCCCCCGCCGAAAAAGCGGCAAGATAAATACCCGCGGGATTTTTTAAAAATAAAGTCAGCTCACTTTCGCTCCAAGGTACCGAAAGTGAGCTTTTTTCTATTCGGGCGGCGTCGATAACTTCCTCCGGAAGCACATGCCGTATGATTATGTTATCCGTTAAGCTTTGACCCTTCATGCTTATATTTATCCTTATGATTCCGCCCACAGGCGATAGGTCAACTTGTAAGGGCAAAGATAGGAATAATTCGTGTTCATATCCAGCAGATAATTTACGCCGTTAAAATCGCGCCAAAATACCACCTCGTAATACAGGCCCGGATAATCCTCGGAAAGCAGTCTGATATGAACGATATAGTCGGCAACCGCTTCGTCCACCGTGGGCGCCGTAAACAGCACCGGTTCCTCTGTTGTCATGGCGTCGCGCAGAGCGTAGGTGTACTCGCTGTCGCCCGGGACATCGTATCTTCCGGTGTACTGGGGTTCGGCGATAAACTGGTCTATAAACAAGGAGGTTTCGCCTTCAAGATACAAAAACGCCGCAATGGGATTAAAATTCTGTATGGTTATATCATCTTCTCCGGAAGCGCGGTAAACACGAGGGAGATCGATATCGTTATCACAAAGAAACCTCAGCGGTTCTTCGAATTGTATTTCGCAATATTCGTTCTTATACTCGTCCCTTGCGTAAACCTTACCGACCTTCAGCGCATACACCGCTCTGCCGCACAGCACATAACCGATACCCGTTTCGACATCGTTAAAGCCGTATTCGTTGGATTTAACGTCAATTATATCCGAGCACGCGGTAAACGACATACAGAAGCAAATTAATAATATTAGTGCAACGGTTTTTTTAATCATATTAATACCCTATGGTTCCCAAACTGTCATCATTTTTAATCCAATCATTTACATCATAAACGGTATATGTATCGGAATTTTCTCTGACAATCGCCCTGCTTATCCCGGCGTTTATGACAAGCCGCTTGCACATCTGACAGCTGCAGGTACCCGGCAATGGTTCTTCTGTTTTCGGATCGATACAGACAAGATACAGATCGGAACCTATCATGGTCTCGCGGGAAGCGGCAATAATCGCATTTGCCTCGGCATGAACGGAACGGCAAAGCTCATAGCGTTCGCCGCGCGGAATATTCAACTTGTCACGCAGACAATAGCCCATATCGCAGCAGTTGGCTCTCCCGCGCGGGGCGCCGTTGTAACCGGTCGATACTATGCTGTCGTTCTTGACAATGATAGCTCCGAATTTACGTCTGAGACAGGTGCTTCTTTGAGCTACCGTCTGTGCGATGTCAAGATAATAATTGATTTTCGATACTCTTTCCGCCTGTTCCATGTGTTCCGCCTTTTTACTATTTATAAAATCAATAATATTATACACTTTTAATATGCTTTTATTATAACATTACAACGGGTAAAAATCAAGAGAAAAGCGTAAAAAAACGGGACGGCGTTCATTGCCGTCCCGTAAAACAATTACAGTTTATTTTCTTCTTTTAATGACAACAGCGCCTGCGAGAGATATAACGGATACTATTGCGAGAGCAACGAATCCGCTGTCGCCGGTTTCGGGAGTATCATCTTCGCTGGATTCATCAGCCGAAGGTTCGACGGAGGGTTCTTCGGAGGGTTCCTCAGAGGATTCTTCTCCGCTCGAAGCACCGAATACCTGAACTTCGCCTATGAACATCCAGGCGCAGCCTGTGCTGTTGGTGAACTGAACCTTGACATACTGAGCGGAAGCTTCGACTTCAATACCGTTGTTAACGATTTTATTTCCGTTTACAAATGTTTCGCCGTCCTTTTCGAAAGGATCAACATCATAAGAGCCGGTGCCGATTTCTGTATAGTCGGTGCCGTTGGTGGAATAGAAGAATTTAAATTCCGCGGGAGCGGCTATGCCGGAATTCTGTAAATTGCTCATAACCACATTGATTCCGCTGATGTCGGCAACCTCGCCGAGATCTATAACTATTTCCGCATATCCGTTGGCGGCATAGTCGTCGGAGTTCGCGTTGAAGCCGACCCAGTTGACGTCGCTGTAGGACGGGCTTGCGGGGATAATACCGTCGGTAAGCTCTTTGTTGTCAATATCGGTATATGTAGCTTCGTCGACTAGCATACCGCTCTTTGTATAGGTCTTGCCTACGGCGATACCGTAATCAACTTCCTCACCCGGTTCGACATAGGGGGTAAGGTAGGAATATGTTTCATAAGTATCGTTATAGGTTATGTGATCATAGTTTGCGTCTACGGCATAATTGGCAATAACTTCGGGAGCGGAAAGGTCGATTCCCACGAGGGTGTAAAGGTCGCCTACCGAGATTGTCTTAAGGACTGCGTCCCATGCTTGATTCTTGGCATTGATAAAGTTAGGGCATTCGGAATAAGGAACATCCTGGAAATTAATGCCGTCATAATACCATTCTGTGCCTACAGCGGTAGAAAACAAAGTGGGCCAGTCATTGCCGCAGTTGGATTCGACGACAAATTGATTTTCGCCTATAGTCCAATCGGGACCGGTTCCTGCGGAAGCATATACAGCTATTGCTTTATACGCGCCGGTTTCCTCATCGAGCTCGAACATAACGGCGTCTCTCCAAGGGGAGGTAAAAGTACCGGTGGTCTGAATTCCGGTAACGCCTTCAAAACTGATGTCGTCCGCAAGCATAATGCCCACTTCGGTGGTGAGGTTTGCCGGTTCATAATCGGGAGCGGTGAAGTCTGCTGTAGCGGCGATGCTCGCAAAGCAGGTAAGTACCATTACTAAAGCTACGATAATAGGTAAAGTCTTTTTCATGTTAAATCTCCTTTTAAATATTATACAAGGTTTTTCATTTCCATGTTTCTTATATTATACACTTTCGAAATGGTTTTGTCAAGGTAAATTCAAATCATTTTGCCCTTTTGTTCACAAAAAAAGCCCCCGTTATAACGTTCAACGTCAACGGAGGCTTTTAAATTTTATTTTTTAATGTTTATTCTTAATTACAACCGCTCCGGCAAGGGAAATTACGGAAATTATCGCAAGCGCGACAAGTCCGCTGTCGCCGGTTTCGGGAGTGGAGGGGTCGCTGGTTTCTTCGGAAACGGTTTCGGAAATATCTTCGGAAACTTCTTCGGAAACTTCTTCGGAAACTTCTTCGGATACATCAATAATTTCGTTTCCTTCGACGACTACTTCCAGTTTTTCGATGACTATTTCCGCACCGTTTACCGAAAAGATTTTTATGGAAGTCAGAGTAATTTCATCGCCTTCGATAGGCAGCTTGCCCGAATAACTCGCGGCGGCTGTCCAGTCGCAATAACCAAGTTCCGAAAAAGGAATTTCAAATTCATAGGTACCGGCTGTCGCAAGGTCGCCCGCGCCGTCAAAGGTCATACCGTCTATGTAATGATGCACGAATATTTCGTCAATGGTTGCGGTATCGGTGGAGTTGGGAGTTCCTATACGGATGGAAGTTCCGCCGCTCGAAAGGGAAAATTTAACTTTAAGGGTGGCTTTTGCTATTTCGAAGGTATACGGTACGGCATATTCGAGAGTAACGCCCGGCCATGCGCCGGCAGCCTTTACGGTGAGCACGCCGTTTGAGTCGAACGTGGCTTCGGCTTTGACTCCGCTAACTTCCGAATATGTAATGGTCGCGTCATCCGGTACGAGATTGTACACGGTATCGGGTTCGTTTTCCGCCGATACGGGGATTACAAAGCAGACAGCAATAAGGCAAACAGCAGTGATTAACGCCAATGCTTTTTTCATAATTTCTTCTCCTTAATAAAATTTCAATAATTTTCTGTCTAAAGTATATCATGCTGTTTTTATTTTGTCAATATGTTTATGATTATTTGTCAGCACTTTTTTAACATTTTATATATAAATTCAATCCGGTATTAACATAGTTATTATAATTCCTTTCAGAAGAGTGTTCTTCGAGAACATTAAATTATAACCGCACGAAAAAAGCAGGGAGCTCTTTTGAAAGCGCCCTGCTATTGATATTGTCAACTACATATATTCTATTTCAACCAGTCATCCGAGTGCATGTACTTACTCCTGTCAGAATCTTCGCTCAGGGGGACTTGGCCGTCATAAGGCCCGATTCCCCACCAAAGTCTATAATTATCAATTGAATAGAAATAATAATATAGCGTTCTTGTGCTGTAATCTTCATTGAATACCACAAATTTTTTCTCACTCGGCATATAAAATGTTGTACCAACGACCATTAAATCATCTGAAACAATATATCCGTTAGCATTAAAACTCTCATTCTGTAGTGCTAGTGCGCTGCCTCTTTCAAGCACCGTATAAAACATATCCCAATCTATCATTTCGCAAGGAAATTGTAAGGAGTAAAGCAGGCAATGAACATCTACGAGATTATAACCTTCAGGGAGAGGTTTTGAAGCGAGAACGGTCTTATTCGGCCTGCCGCCCTGACAATAATCAATATAAACAAGATATGCCGTGTTTTCGGCAAATATTTCTTCGATGGTAAATGTTTTACTAGGTCCGGCATTTAAATCGAGATCAAGACCTTTAAATTGATCAAAAAATGATATATTTGCAAATAACATTTCAGCAACATCGGATAAGCTGTCAATTGAATAAAATATAGATAAAGCTTTTTCTTCTGTTGTTTTCGTATAAGTATATGATCCGTCTCTGAAAAATTCCTCAAGCTCTTCCCTGCTTAATTTGGGGATTGTGTTTGTAATTTGTTCTTCTGATGTTTCACTCGAACTTTCTTCCGAATTCTCTTCAAATGTTTCTTCAAAACTTTCCTCATCGCTTTCTTCAGCCTGATCTTCCGAACTCTCTTCCGAACTTTCTTCCATTGATTCTTCGGATTCATCATTTGAGTATTCATCAGCGGGTTCTTCCGCTAATACAATTGTCCATCTTCCGCTGTCAGAATTGTCGGAAATCCAATCGCTTACCGCCTGTGATTTTACGGTTACGACGCAGCCTTCTTTGCCGCATGAATCGAAGATCCCATCATAATATTCAACATTTAATATATCGCCGAAAGCGCCCATATCAAGGTTTGTCATTGAGTTGTTGCCGCATTTATTAAACATATTCATCATATCAGTTACATTTGAGATGTAAAAATTATCGCCTAAATTAAGATTGGTCATGGAAGTGTTACCGCAATCACAAAACATATAGCTCATATCGGTAACATTTGAAGTGTCAAATTTATCTCCTATATCAAGAGCTATCAAAGCATTGTACCCGCAACCATAAAACATATAACTCATATCTTTGACATATGAGGTATCAAGCCCGGTAAGATCCAATTCTGTTATTTTATCACTTCCGACATTATAAAACATATACGACGAATCGGGATTGGCGTATATTACCCCATCCGCACAGATATAAACATAATACAGACTATCGTTTGTATCGCTTTCCGTATCCTCATAAACATAAGCCATAACGGAATTGTCATTTAAAGCGGATACATCAGCGCTTGCGTATAAATTTCCCTTATGTTCCGACGGCTCGTTTACGGAATCGGTAATAATATTGAGCGATGCTATTTTTTTAGGATTGACAAGATGTATGAATTTTATATTTTCGTTGTCAATATTGTCATTTATATCGTAGAAATCTATAGACTTATATTGCTCGGAAAAAGCAGCAAGCATATTTGAAATATAATGAGGCTCCTCAGATACGGCAGACTGGTCCTCTGAATCTCCTTCATTCATCGCGCCGCTTACGCACATGGATTTGTCGATTATCCCCCCGTCGTTTGGTCCGGGGGCAAGCGCGATACCCGTAATCGCGCAAAACAATATGGCAAAGGAAAGCATGGTCGCAAGCACCATCTTCTTGGACATACCGAGACCCGCGTGCTTTTCCTTTTCCGCCTCAAGCTTTATTTCCGCCGCGGAGGGCTTTAACGCCGCCGCGATTTTTTTCTCTATCGCCTGTTTGAATTTCGATTCAAACTCATTCATATATAACGCCATCCTTTTCCAATGCGATTTTAAGCTTCTTTACCGCGGATTTATATCTGCGTTCCGCGCATGATACGGAAAAGCCGAGATTTTCCGCGATTTCCCTGAAATTGTATTCGCCGTACAGATACATCGTAAAAACCTGTCTTTCCTTCACGGAAAGCTTTTTTAATATATATTTTATATAATCCGTTTCCGCTATCCTGTCCTCAGGTCCCTTGGTTTTGGCCTCATACTCGACCACCACGATTCTTTTTTGCTTATCGTCATAATTAAGCGCCGTATTTTTGGCGATTTGTATTATCCAGGCAAGCCCGTTGGTGCCCGGCTTATACTTTGTTATTCCGTTGATTATTTTTACAAAGGTGTCCTGTACGACATCCTCCGCCGTAAAGCCGTCCCCTGTCAAGGACAGCACGTAAGCGTAAAGCAGGTTGTATGAATATTCATACAGGCTTTCAAAGCACCCGCTGTCGCCCGAACGCATAGACGAAAGATAGCCGTCAACGATATTAGCGTCAACTTTCAAGATGTCTCCTCCGGATAGAGCTCTTACATTTAATAAACAATTCAAAAACAAAAAAACTGCGGTTTAAATAAATTTATTGTATAATTTTTTAATCGTTTTTTATATTGGATTGCTTAAGGCGTTTTTCATTTATTAATACACGCCGAGCACCTTTATCTGCTCGATACGGTTATAATACCCGTCGGTATAAAATGCGCTTTTATTTATGTTTTATAGTATTTACACATTACCAATCGGACGGCTTCAGCCGACATTGCATGTTTGTTCCTCGACTGCTTAATTTTGTCGTGTTTATTTTGGATTATTTTATCATTTTTAGATTAATTTTTCAATGGTTATAGCAAAAAGAAAAAGCCCCGTAAAGGGCTTTTTCTGATTTTAAGGAGAATTTATATTTGAATTTTTTAAATGGAATTCACCGTTTTCATCGAGATATGCAACATAATATGTCTTTTCTTCATCACTTTGCTGCCTCGCATATTCTTCCGCAGTTATATCTGAAGCACTAAAAACATATACCGAATATAAATTACCATTATAAATTCCTCTGAATATTATATCGAGATCTTCTATATGAAGTACAAAGATTATATTGGTTATATTTTTTTCTTCAGCATATTTAATAAAAGCCGGATAAACACGTACATATGATTGGATTAATTTTGATTCAAGAACTACTGATAGCTTTCCATTAGAATATGAAAACACACTTATATTATAACCATATTCAAGATCATTTTGATAATAATCTAATGTATAATAATCGGCCCCACCATATATATATATTCCGCCGGACACCCTATTTATCCAGACACGATATACATTATCACCCAATCCATCTATTAATACTATTGCCGATTGATTTATAAACACGCCTAATTCTTCAATATATTCTTGCAATTGTCTAATTGCTTCTTCTTTATCTTGGTTTATCTTGTCTTCTTCAGAACCGCTATATATTATATACATTGGATCGGTGTGTGCCCAATTATTACCTTTTAAAACATTGCTCCATTGAATCCTGCTTCCTTCATACTTAATATATTGCATTGAAATACAATCATTGAAAGCATTATCGCCTATAAAAGTAATACTATATGGTATAATAATTGAAGTAAGGGATTCACAATGATAAAATGTTCCTTCATTTATTATAGTTACTCCATTAGGTATATTAATGCATTGAATCTTTGTATATTGAAAAGCATATGCCCCAATATCTAATACACTGTCCGGGATTTCAATACTTAATATGTTACTACCCGCAAATGCTCGTACTCCAATCGATTTTATTGTATCAGGTATTTCTATACTATTTAAATATGCATCATTTGCAAACACACACTCGCCTATTGCTGTAACTATATCTCCTTCTGGACTGGTTTTTGGTATAGATAAAGTTGTAATGCATTCAGGATTATATAATCCTGAAACATAACATGTACCGTCTCCATTGCTCGTAAATTGTATCACGACTTCTTCAAACACAGGATCTTCATCTATTTCTTCTATCGGCCATTTTATATAAGGAGTGCTGCCTGAATCTGAACAATAGAGTTCAGCAATCCTGTTCTTACACCAATCTACCTCAATATTTAATTTATTCCACTTACTTTCTGTTCCCTTATAATGAACAATGAACACCTCTTGTTCGTTGGTATAAGAAAACGCATTATTTTTAATTGCTGTTATTGAAATAGGAAGAACCAAACCTGACAGCCTGACCTGCTCGTATGCGTATTCCTCAATAGCTTCAACGCCGGAGGGGATTTCCAAAACACCGGAAGAATTATGGTAGGCATTAGAGAAAGCATAGCTGCCTATTACCGCAACCCTTGGAAGTTCAACAATTCCGGTGAGAGGGCATGACATAAATAACCCATCCGGGATACGAGTGATATTAGCGCGAAGATATACGTTTGAAAGTGATTCACAATCTTTAAAAGCATAACGTCCGATATATTTTACCGACGAGGGTATTGTTACATTATCAAGTTGCTTGCATCCTGAAAAAGTGTAATCACCTATGCTGTAAACACTGCTGGGAATAATAATAGTTTTAAGTTTAATCGCTTGATAAAAAGTATGACTGCCTATGGTTTTAACAGTATCGGGGATAATGACTTTTTCAAGAATTTTATTATCTTTGAAAACATCGTTATATATTGCAACAACCGTTGCGCCATAAGGGGATTTATTGGGTATTGTCAATTCTTTGATATTAGATTTATTATTAAAAGCAGTAATTGCACAGGTGTCTTTTCCGACTACAGTGTATGTAATACCCAAATTATCTGTGTGTACAGTGGGAATTTCCCCAGAAGTTTCCTCAGATGTTTCTTCGGCTTGTGATGATTCAACGTAAGACGATTCCTCTGACGATTCCTCTGACGATTCCTCTGACGATTCCTCTGACGATTCCTCTGACGATTCCTCTGACGATTCCTCTGACGATTCCTCTGACGATTCTTCTGACGCTTCTTCTGAAGCTTCGTCAGATATTTCCTCAAACGACTCTTCAAATGATTCTTCGGATGATTCCTCGGACGATTCCTCCGACGACGATTCATATGACATTTCATTTGAAGCCTCATATGACAATTCGGAGCTTTCTTTGTTTGACACATCCGACAGCACGGAAGAATCGTCGGGATGCAGACCGCCGCTGACCGTTTCCGAGGTCGACGGAGTTATGCCGTTTCCTCCGGCGGTCAGAATTATGCCGATAATTGCCGCCGCAAGGATTGTGAATGTAAGGCAGGCGGCGACAACCGTCCATTTGCCGAACCTCGCAGAGTCGCTCCCTCGGTCATCTTTTTTACAGATATCCAGCATATCCGCGGCGGAGGGGCGTTTTGCCTTTACAACCGCCGACGATATGGCTTCGGTTATTTTTATTTCAAATTCATGCTCAAATTCATGCTCATTCATGATACACACCGTCCTTAATGAGCGTCGCCTTCAGCTTCTTCAAGGCGGACTGATACCGCCATTCCGCGGCGGTCACGGTTATGCCGACAAGATCCGCCGCTTCTCTCAGCGTATATTCGCCGTACAGATGAAGCGTCACTATCTGGCGCTCCTTTGCCGTAAGCCTCTTCAGCACATAATCAAGATAATCCGCGTTTGCGATCTTATCCTCGTGCCCTTTATCCTTCGGCTCATAATCCACGATAACGACTCTGCCCTGCTTTTCGCCGTAATTCAAAGCGGTGTTTTTTGTTATCTGTATTATCCAGGCGAGACCGTTTGTGCCCGGGCGGTATTTGCCGATACTGCGGAATATTTTTATGTACGAATCCTGAACGATATCCTCCGCG
>JAQVQF010000030.1 GCA_028701715.1 Eubacteriales bacterium
CCGGAGCCTGAATACGAAAGAGTAACGGTGTCGGCGTCGGAACAAAGATATTTTAAATCGTATACATAAAGGCTGCCGCTTTCGCAGCGGGCTGTAATATTGTTGATACGAGCCCCCGCGTTACATTCTATATTTATACTGCCCTCCCCGGAAAAGAACAGCTTTACGGTATTTGCGATGCGCGAAACGGGAAGGGTTATTATAAAATCCTCGTCCGCGGTTATTCCTTTCTGAGTGGAGCCGGAAAGAGTGTTTTCTCCGTCCGTCCAGCTGAAAGTATAATCGGAAGCTGCCGCGTTTCCCTTGCAATTCGAGCCGATATAATCTTTGTTTATTTTATTTTCGGCGTTTTCAAAAATAATCCAGTCGGTTTCACCCGACGCGGTTATGTCGATATCGCTTTCCGTTTCGTATATATTGCCGATAAAAGTGAAGCCGTCGTCAAAATCGGCATTTCCCTTGACCTTATATACATCCGTGCCGTGCGCCGGTACGCTTATCGTCAGCGTGCCGTTTATTACGGGAATATCACGGTGTTCCCACAGATCGCGGGCGGCGGAAACTCCGTTAATGCCTATTGATGAAAAATCAAGATCAAGCGTCAGATCGCTGTCGCTTTTGTTGAGCACCGCCACGGCTTTGCAGCCGTCGTTTTGTGTGCCGAGGCTTTTTACCCAGATTTCATAGCCCGATTCGATGTTTTCGTAAACCATAACAGCGGAAAGGCAGGCTTCGTCCTGGTTGAGAGCAATAATTTCCTTATTCGAAAGCACGGACAGCGCGTCGTCGGAAATCGAACCGACATCGCAGCCTATGAGCAGAGGAGCCGACATCATGCACCACATGGAAAAATGCGTTTTATCCTCCTCATAGCTCATGCCGTTGCCCACCTGGAGCATATCGAGATCGTTTACATGTCCCGGTGAGGTATGCTTTGTTATGGCTTTAACGGTGTCTATCTGGAGCAATATGGAATCAAAGGAGGGAGCGATATCACCGTATATACGCCAGGAATCGGCGACCTTTGTCACCCATTCGCCGGGGAAATGCCAGCAGCAGATATTGTAAATTTTATCTTGACCGTATTTTTCCTCTATTTCGGATATTATATCGCCTATTTTCGTATATTGGTCCTGTACGTTAAGGTTCAGCGACGAGCCGCCGCACCAATCGACCTTTATAAAATCGTAACCCCATTCGCCGAGATATCTTTCCAAATCCTCGCGTTCAAAGCCGTAAAGGCCGACATGCTTGTCGGTGGTGTACATGTCGTCGTTCCAGCCGCAGGTGGTGTCGCCGCCGTCGGAATATATGCCGGCATACAGGCCGTTTTCATGCGCGTAATCGGCGATATATTTCATTCCGTTCGGCCAGTAACGGCTTTTTTCGTTTACCACACCGTCGTCGCGGCCGTTCTGCCAGCCGTCGTCTATATTGACAAAGTTATAGCCGCATTCATACAAACCCGTGGCTATTAACGCGTCTATCTGACGGATCACTATTTCCTCGGAAATATTGGTTTGATAATAGTTCCAGGACGACCAGCCCATAAGAGGAGTCGTTTTTTGGGAAAAGCTTAAAGCCGCATCGCCGTTATCGGCATCGCCGCTATCGGCATCGTCGCTTCCGGCTGCGCGTATATTAAGAGCGGTAAAAGGAAAAACGGAAATAATAAAAGCCGTGATAAGAAGAAGAGATATGTATTTTTTCATTATCGTTTATTCCTCCCGTTCGAATTTTACAGATTTGCTTATTTTGCCCGAAACCGTTTCAACGGTGTAAATGCCGGGGGAAGCCGTATAAATTTCGGCTTCACCGTAACCCGCAGTATCCAGCTGCAGTTGCGTAAGATAACCGATATCGCCGTTGTTGTCCAAAACGGTTACCGATACATAATTGTCGGCATAATTTTTGCCGAAAGAGACACATACGACGGCTTGGCTTCCGGAAACGTCTTCGATTGTCACGATATATTTATCCGGATCAACAGAATCAACGGAATTGTCGGAATCGTCGCCTCCCTTGCCGCAGGAAACCGCGCATAATAACAGAGCGAGCAGAAGCGCCGACACGGCGCATAATTTTCTTTTCATTCATAAATCCTTTCCGCATATAAACAGTAAGCATAAGCAATAAGCAATAAACAACAAAGCTATAACGATGTTCATTTTGCTTTTGGTATTATAACATGAATGGTCTACGATTACAACAGCATTTAACACGATATACTTCACCTTGGCGACGGCGTTATTGCCGTATAATAACAAAAAGCCCCATATGAGGCTTTTTGCGGTATAAAAGCTTATTTCCTGTTAATCCTCATAATCTGCAATCAATTCCTCTATCGATTGTTGTACGCTGTCCCTTATGGAATCCAGCTTGGATACGATGTCGGTGGATTTAGCCGTTATAAGATCGGGGATAATACTGTTGAGACCGGAAAAACCGTAAATAACGGCGGGATCATATACAATACTGTCGAAAATAATATCAAGCATTTTTTCGGAATCCTCATCGATAAAATCCTTGCTCTTGAGTACGACGTTGTAATAGGTGTTGGAAACGTAATTTTTACCGCCTATCGCCATCAGTTCACACATATAAGCCGAAAATTCGGGATCGGCTACGGTCAGGGGTATACAGATTCCATAAGCGTAAGCCGCCGAGCATTTGGTATAATAGTCATCCTGCTGCTCGTTGTATTTGGCGGCGGGGACGATACCGTAATTGATGCCGTAGGGTCTCAGCTTTTTAACGGCGGAAAAATGCAATGCCATAAACAGAGCGCGTTCCTCGCCGAAAACCTTTACGACCGTACCGTAGATGTCGGTTCTGTTGGTCCAGTCGGCAACCGTCGCCACCCATGTCTTGGATTCGGAGGCAAGGCCGAGAACGTATTGGGCGACATCGATGGATCTGACGGTGGAGCCTATGGAAATAATGGGGTAATTATTGTTATCCTTTGTTACAAGCTGTTCGCCGCAGCCGTAGAAGAAGGAAGGACCGGTGTCGATTATACCCCACATATCGTTTTCATCCATAATATCATCGTCAATAATAATTCCGGTGACAAGCTTGCATTTGGTATACAGATTGTCAAGCGTCCATGTGCCGTCATAAACGTCCTGATAAATATTATAGCCGGGGAAGTAGCTTGCGAGCAAATCCTGGTTAAAGGCTATACCGGAAGACACGATTTTCTGCATAATGGTCATATCGCTGGCGGTAAAATAAACCTTGTCGCCGACAGAAACGGCTTCGGTGGCGTTTTGATCCCACCAGGGGGCATCCAGGTCGATAATGTGAGAAAAATCACACAGGTCAAAGAGAGAGCCTTCCCGAGCCAGAATGGCACAGCTCGGCATAAAGGGCATTGCGGCGTCAAAGGTGTCCAATCCGCTGGAAATTTCAAGTCTTACTGCGTTTAATACATTCACCACGGGCACGGCTTTGACGACTATGCCGTATGTATCATAAATCCAATCGTTCCTTCTCACGACACCGTCTATGATGACCTGATCGGTGGTTGAGTAAAGCGGTTCGATTTCCTCGCTGAAATATGTGGTTTGCTCTTCGTTGGAGCAAACGAGAACTCTGAATTCCCCGTAATTTACCCATTCGGAATTAAATTCGGGAAGATTTTTGGTCGAATATAAGCCGTTTTCGTCGGTATACGGATCCTCGCTTACGGTTTGTGACGATTCGTCCTCACCGCTTTCGGACTGCTCGCTTGTAACGGATGTATCATTCGTGGATTCGTCGGAGGTATCGCCGTTGCTGTCATCGCAGCCGACAAAAAATACAAACATCATTAGAAAACATAAAAGGAGAGAAATCACGGCTTTCGGCTTCATGCTTATTCATTCCTTTCAATAAAAAAATTTACATATATGTATATAATATCTAATATGGATATAAAAGATATATAACAGTAATGTTAATTTATTGTAAACATATTGACAGAAGCTTTTGTAATTTATAATAATATGATAATCTAATATCAATATATTCGCTTGGTGTCGGCTTTAGGTCCGATACAATGATAAGCAATATAAAATACGAAATATTGAAAGGCAGACATTCATATGTGCTGCAGATATTATGTACCCGGTGAGATGAGCGAATTTATGCTTCTCAAATACCTAAACGCCATAAACGACAATAAGCCCAAGCACGGGGAAATTTTCCCCACGGATATGTCGCCGGTTATATACGGCGGGGATAATATTGCCGTTACCTCCATGAAATGGGGCTTTTCATCTCAAAAAGGCCCGGTTTTCAACGCTCGCGGCGAGACCTTTGAGGAAAAAGCTTTTTTCCGCCCTTATGCCGATAATCGCTGCGCCGCCTTTTGCAGCGAATATTACGAATGGAACGGCAAGGTAAAATACGCGGTGAGAGCCAAGAACGACAAGCCGATATTCCTTGCCGGAATATACAGGTCCATACCGGGACAGGGAAGTGAATTTACGATAATAACCCTGCCTCCGGTAATAGATATAGCGCCGCTTCACGACCGTATGCCGCTTGCCGTAACAAATGAAGCCGCCGAGGAATGGCTGGCGGGAAGGGATATTCAATATGTTTTCCGCGGAGTGCAGGAGCTTTGTTATGAAAGAGCGTAACCCAAACGCGGCAGAAATCGGCAGAGTATGACGCGGTAAGCGGGATTATAGGCATCCCTGTATGTTTTGCTGTGGCTTACCGCCGGATAACCGTAAGAAGCATAGGTTTTCATAAACGCTGCGAATTCTTCCGCCGTAAACGCAAAAACGGAAGGATTTTTTGCCGTAAGGGATAAAATTTCGGAAAGCGCGGCTATAAGCTCATCCGTTGAACCGCGTTTGAATTCGGAGCTTTCCGCGAAGCTTTCCGCCAAAACGGGAAGCAGGTCCCTTTTCATAGGCTGCAGATTTACTCTCGCGAAGCCGTTGCCGATATTTATAAATTTTTCAAAACCGTCGTCCTTTTCAATTTGGGAGTATTCCTCGTTCAGGTAATCAAGGCAGCCTCCGTCCACGAAGTGAGAAACGCCGAAAACCGACTGATAGCAAAGCTTTGCGAAATCAACCGGCTGCATCATGGGGTATTTGTCGGCATGAAGCAATATAATGTCTTTCATTGCTATTCTTTTATTTAGAATTATTATATATCGCTTTTTTGCGATGCTTTTTTATAATAACCATTGTAAACGCGAACAATAAAAGCACAGCTGCGGCCATTGATATATAAATTATTAGGTTGCCGTCCGTTCCTTCATTATTAAAAACGGCTTCAGAGATAACCGGGGTTGAATCGGTTTCGGAGACAAAAACCGAATTATCTTCCGAATTGTTTTCCGAAGGAGGTTCCGGTTCAGTATAATCATACACTTTTTCCGCCGAATACAGAGCGTCATTATATAAACCTATACTTATATCAGCCCATTTATCGGCGGAACCGGTATAATAAACAATTTTCAGATTTGTACATCTGTCAAACGCACCATATTCTATCCTTGTAATAGTATCCGGTATAATAATGCTTGTTTCAACACAAGTGGGAAACGCCCATTTTCCTATACTTGTCACACTTCCATCGGAAGGTATCACACTGTATCTACAGCCGGCAATAAGCGTTTTAATATCGGTCTCAATCAGACAGTTCCCGTCACTGTGGTATATCATATTTCCGTTTTCAACGATTATGCTCTTCAACCTATAACAATACATAAAAGCCCTGTCTCCGATTTTCGTCACATTACCGGAGATAAAAATATCCGTTAGTCCACTACATCCTTGAAACGCTTCGTATCCTATGTACGTTACGCTGTCGGGTATGGCAACATTTATCAATTTAGTGCAATAACCGAAAACGCCATCGTTTATTGCTGTTAAATTATCAGATATTTTTATATATTCAAGTCCGGTACAGACACAGAACGCATATTTACCGATACTTATTACGCTGTTGGGAATTACAAGTTCAGTCAGCAGATTGCAACCATAAAAAGCATACTCGCCTATGTCTAATAATCCGTCCGGTAAAATAATATCCGAAAGACTTGTGCATTGGTAGAAAGCATAATCACCAATTTTCTTAACGCTTTCGGGGACGATAACGCTTGTTAGATTCTGACATCCATAGAATGCTCTGTTTCCCACTTCAATAACCCCGTATGATATATAGACATTAGTCATCCCTTGGCAATAAGAGAAGGTTTGATTACCAATTTTTTCAATGCTGCTCGGAATTGTTATTTCGGTAAGTCCCTTGCAACCGGAAAAAGCATCGTCTCCTATAAATTTTATCCCGTCAGATAAAGTCAGATATGTCAACCCTGTACAGCCATAGAACGCGTTATAACCGATATCAGTCACGCTTCCCGGAATATTTAAACCTGTTAGACCGCTGCAGTTGGTAAAAGCATTATTACCTATTATTTTAACACTATCGGGGATTACAATATTCGTAATACCGCTGCAAAAACCGAAAGCGTTGTTCCCGATACTTGTCACACTGTCGGGAATCGTTACGGAGATCAATTCGGTACTTACATATAACCCATAATCCGCAATGCATTTTGTCCCGTTTTTTATTATATATGTTCCTGACAACGACTCATTTGTACTGATCAGATGGTTACCTATATAAAGCACACCATCAGACCAGTTGGAAGGATCGTTATAAAGCGCGGTTTCATAAAATGCGTTTGAACTGATTTTTATTATACTGTCAGGAAGTAATAGCAAAGCTAATTTATGGCAATTTCCGAAAGCCCAGTTTCCGATACTTTTCAGGTTGCCGGAAACGGTAATGTTTGATAAATTATAACAATCGCCAAAAGCAAAGTCCCCGATTTTAACAACGCTGTCCGGGATGTTTATATCGGTAAGATCAACGCAAACATGAAATGCATAATCGCCAATGCACGTCACACTTCCATCGGAAGGAATAACACTGTTTTTACAACCGGAAAGAAGGGTCTTGCTTTCAATTTCTATAAGACAGTTTCCCTCGCCTCGATATACTATATTATTACTATCTACAATTATACGCTCAAGATGACTGCACCTGCAAAATGCTTTATCACCGATAATCGACACACTGCTGGAAATTAATACTTCTTTGAGTCTCGTACAGTCATAAAAAGCGTTATCACCGATTGTCAATACACTGTTGGGAATAATAATTTCATTGAGTCTCGTACAGTTATAAAAAGCATTATTGCCGATGGTAATTACACTGTCAGGGATTAAAACACCGCTTAATTGTGAACCACAGAACGCATTTCCCGCAATGCACCTTGTTCCGTTTTGTATTGTATATACACCCGATATGGTTTCTTTGGAATTAATCAAACAATTGCCGATATAAAGCACATCGCCTGTCCAATTTGACAAATCATTATAATATGCGGTAGTATCAAATACATATTTACCAATATTTGCTATACTTTCGGTAATCGTTATATCTAAAAGCTGCGTACATTGAAAAAAAGCATTGTCTCCTATAACAGATATACTGCCGGAGATTGACACTTCGGTTAATCCGACACAGCTTTCAAAAGCATTACATCCTATTGTGACCATGTTTCCGTTGAAAACGATTTTTATAAGTTCCCGGCAATAGCCAAATGCTCTGTATCCTAAATATATTATCTCACCGGGAATATATATATCATTCATTTTTTCACAATTTTCAAACGCTCTGTCACCAATGCGTGTTACATTTTCGGGAATACGCACACTTTTTATGCAACAACCTGCAAATGCACGGTTTCCGATATTAATAACATCTGAACCTATGTTTATTGTTTTTATAGCATCTGTGAAACCGCCCCATGGCGGATTGCTTATGTCATAATCAGCCATTTCACCGGTTCCTGTAATATCAAGCACACCGGTTTCGGAATCAAACAACCAATGCAGGTTTGAGCCGTCTCCGTTGGCACCGCAGGTACCGCTGTCTGTTTGCGGTTCCGCACTTACCGGAAACCCCGGGAAAAGTAAAACGATAATAAAGGCTGCCGCCAATAACGCTGTAAACAAGCTGTTGATTTTTCTGCACATGATGTTTAATCTCCTTTACGCGAAAGAATATTCCGCGTCTTTCAGAAATAAATTAATTATTAGTATAAAAATATATCAGCATGATTTTTCACCAATTTAAAGAGCTGAGAGTGTGTCGGAAATTAAAATCCGTAGTAAATGCCCCGGATTTTATACGGCATTATTTATCAAGCATTATTTATCAAGTAATTCCTTTGTTTTGTCCCAATAATAAAGCTGCGATTCGATACGCTGTTTTTCCGTTTCCGAACAGCCTTCCATGGCTGCTCTGATTTTTGCGATTATGATATCTATCTCGTCCTCATAATCCTCGTACATTTGCTTTACCGTGGGCGGGACCCATGTAATGCTGTAGGATTCACAGCTTTCGCTGGCGTAAGCGAGCTTTTGATAATATTCAAACATTGCGTCGGCGGCGCTGCCGAAAAGCTTGCAGCAGGCGTCCTTGAGCAGCTCCTCACCGGTCATGTCCGTACCCCACATCGCACGCGACGCCACATACCACAGCGGCCAGCGGAGCGCGATGCTCGATTCGTCCTCGAGATAACCTTCCGCGGGGCCCTGGTCGTAGAAAATATATTTTACGCCTAACTCCTCCCATAAATCCTGATTTCTTGTTGCCACATTGCCCTGAACCCATGGGACATACTGCCATTCGCTTCTACCCGCGGAAAGGCAGTACCATTCCCAGACGGATATATTTGCGCTGCCGGTCTTTTCCAGCCATTTTTCCAGGTTTTCGCGCCATGAGCAGGTGTAGGTGTTCCGGGTAATCGAATCGTATCCCGATTTATAATAATCCTCGGCGAGAGGCTTTGTCATGCTCGTTTCGCAGCAGAACATAATTTCCACGTTGGGCTCGAGAGGGACATCGTTTTCGGGCGGCTCGTAGGTCATGTGATATGAATATATTTGCAACGACCTGTCCGGGTATACCTCGGCAAGCCTGCGGGCGACATTGTTGGCGAAATAAACCATACAGTCGGATACATTGCCGAGGGATTGGCATTTTTCGCATTCGCAGAAATGCTCGTCCCAGCCGTCGTTGGCGGCAATTGTCATTGATACAAGGTCGGGGTGCTCGTTAAAATATTCTATGAGCTTTTCGGCAACATAATCGGCAAATTCGTCGTTGGAATAGCAGAATTGAAAATAGTCGTAGCCTGCGGGATTACGGCTTCCTTTCGTATAAGCATACCATTCGGGATGGTCCTCGTACATCGAGGCGGGAGCTATCTGATAAAGCCAGTGACCTGTTATGGATTTGTCGCCGCCGAGATACCATCTTGAAGCAATGTCGTATCCGCCGTCATAAACACGAGTAATCCTCGATGAAAATCGGGGCGTGTGATATATATCCGTTCCCGTCGCGTCTATATCCTTCAACGACGGAACGACTTCCCAAAGCTCGCCTTCACCGAACCAGCCGCAGCCCAATGATTCGAGGTACATATTCACGGCGAATTGCGTGCCGTTGTAATTGCCGTCGTCGTTGCCGATAAGGACAAGATAATTTCCTGTTTGCTTTACCGTAACCTCTTCGATACCGGGATAACCGGCGGGCTTTACGATACCCAGCTCTTCCGTCAACAAGGATTTGCCCACAAGTATGTACTTTTGTCCTTCTGCGATGCTGTCGTCTTTAATGATTTTTACGGTGTCGCCGGTTATCTTTTCAAGATAAGCCTTGAGATCGCGCGCGGCGGCTTTTTCCTTGCTGCTTGCGTCTGAACCGATAACTATCGAAACCCGTATCGTTCCGTCCTTCGCTATTATAAAATTACCGCTTTCCGTTTGCGAAACTTCGCCGCTTGCGTTGACCTCTGTCTGTACGCCTGACTCGTCTTCGCTTAAGCTGCCGCCGTTTCCTTTACAAGAGGGAATACATGACAACACCGTTGCAAATATCAGTAGGAACGCCGTTTTTCGTATAATGGACTTATACATATATCGTACCTCCGCCGCTTATTGATACCATTATAATTTTAAACCGCAATATTGTCAACTTTTAATTTAACCGATTTATTGACAAGGTTAACAATACATTGTATAATCCTTTGACTGGAGCGATCAGATAATATGATAACCATGAAAACCATGATAACTAAAAAGGGAGTAGTAATACATCCGGAGGAAATAACAAAAACCTGGGAGAAAGCAATACTCGGCTCGGACATAAATATTCTCGGAATTCACCCCGTGGGCGGGGAGCATTCGCACGAAAAAGTTAAGGCGCTGGCGGATAACGGGTTCCCGAATGAAAAGGATTTAATAATAAAAAATTTAGTTTCCAAAGGTGTAAGCATCGAATACGAGCTGCACGCGATGTCGCTGCTGCTCCCGCGGGAGCTTTTCGCATCGCAGCCCCGATATTTCCGCATGAATGAAAAAGGGGAAAGAACGCCGGATTACAACTGCTGTGCTTCCAATAAGGATGCGCTTGAAATCATATCCGATTCGGCGTCCGATCTGGCGCTGAAGCTGCCCTATTCCTCGGATATTTATAATTTCTGGCTGGACGACGTTTTCGACGCTTCCTGTAAATGCGGGGAATGCTCAAGGCTCACCTCCTCCGATCAGGCTTTGGTTATATACAACGCCGTGTTAAGGGGATTAAAAAGGGTTAACAAAAACGCCAAGCAGTCATATCTCGCATATTGCGGCGCCTCGGATCCGCCCGCGAATATAGAACCCGAGGAGGGAATTTTCCTGGAATACGCGCCGTTTAAGCGTGATTTTTTCAAGCCGCTTATTTCCGGGGATAATACGCTTTCCGCAGCGCGCGCGAGAAACGCGATAGCTTTTTTCGGCGGCCGCGGCGCCAAGGCTCTCGATTACTGGCTTGACAATTCATTGTATTCCGGGTGGAAAAAGCCTCCCCTGGAATTTCATATAAACGCCGATATTGTGATGAGGGATATCGAATTTTATGAAAGCCTGGGCTTTGAAAGCGTAACCTCCTTTGCCTGTTATCTCGGGGAGGATTATGAGCGCTTATTCGGTGCGCCGGTGCTGGACGGTTATATAAAGAAAAAATAAAGCATCGCGCATGCACAGATTTTATATAAAACCGGTATACTGTAAATGACAGAGGAAACGTAAGAACAGCGCTTCTATACCGGAACTGCGGTACATTAGACGTTCATACGAACGCAATCAAAGCCGAAAAAAAGCCGCCACTTTCATGTAATGTTTTTTATCGGGAGGTGGTGAGACCGTAAAGCCTGCGGCTGCGCGGAAGGCGACACGCTTTTTATAATTTTACAACGGCGTCTTCGGGTTGATTTTTGTTTTTTTAATTTCTGTTATGGTGGAAAGTGTCACCAACGGTTCCTTCTTGTCATAGTATATAGAAGGAAGGAGGATTCACTATGGGATGCTTTGATTCGTTCTTCGGTGGCCAGAACAGCTGTTGTTGGATTATCATTCTTATCGCGATCGTCATCCTTGTTTGTTGCTGCTGCTGCTAAGAAAACATAAAAAGACCCCTCTTTCGCACAGAGGGGTGTTTTTTTGGAATTTATGACACTACATAAGGTTTTATGAAATTATATCGGTGTTATTAGTTATACATTAACCCAAATTCCGGGTGTTAATATCGCCTTGTTGCCCGCTTCGATAATACCCATAATGGCGACTGTTTCGTCATGCTTTGCTTTTATTTCGCCGGTTTTGAAGAAATCGCACATCGCCTTAATAAAATTGGGGAAGTAGTTTGACATCCGGGGGATAACTGCGGTTTTGCCGTCGGTATAGCTTACGGTCATGGAAAAGTCTATTCCGGTCCAGCCGTAGTGGGACATAACGGCGCGTCTGCCGCCTTCGAATTCTATTACAAGGGATTCGAATTTACCAGCGCCGATTGCCATGAGCCTGCTTACCTTGCTTCCCATAAGAATGACTATCGGCTCTATCTGATGGATGGCATAGGTGTCGAAGCTGCCGGGCCCGCGTGAGGAAACAAAGCAAATATCCTCTTTGCCGCAGTCCTTTAGCTCTTCCGAAAATCTGAGAGCCGAGGAGGAGAAAAAGGGCGTGTTGTTGGATTCGGCAAGATCCACAAGCTTTTGCGCCGTATCCTTGGAAAGGGAAAAGGTTTTGTCCACATAAACGCGTTTTCCGGATCTTAACGGCTTTTGGCACAAATCCCAGTGACGTTCGGGATGGTCGGGCGAAAGGACGATGATGACGTCGGATTTTTCCACAACCTCGTCGATGGTTTCGCATTTCCGGACGCCGAATTTTTCGCACCACTGATCGGTGGTCATGCCTCCGTTGGGGGAATCTGTCTCGCCGTAGGCATAGGCGACCTCAAATTCGCGGCCGACCGCTTCCTTAATGAATTTGGGATAATTCAACGCGTGCCACTCGTCAAGGAAATAATCGATAAAGCCTATCTTTTTAATCGTTGTTCGGGAATTTAAAAAATCGGCCGCTTTTTTAATGTCGGCAAAGGGATTCGCGCCGCATTCGCGCTCGATGGTGAGAAAGCCGTCAAAGCCTATATCGTCAAGGGCCTTGAGATACGCGTCAAAATCCACGCTGCCTTCGCCGAGAGGCACCTCCCTGAAGTAATCCTCCATTCGCATGTCCTCAATGCCGCCTTCGGCAAAGAAGGTATATATACGTTTGGGTTCGGTTTTTTGAAGGATAACGCCGTCCTTGGCGTGGGTATGAACTATAAAATCCTTCAGCGTGTAGACCGCCTGAACGGGATCCGCGTCTGTTACCATGACAAGATTCGCCGGATCCAGGTTTACGCCGATACCCTCAGAGCCGACGTCGATTATAAAATCGCGCAGGGTTTCGGGCTTTTCCGGTCCGGTTTCGATAGCGAAGGTGACGCCTATGTTCGCGGCGTAATCGCCTATTTCCTTACAGGCGGCTTTCATTATTTCATAATTGCCGCTTTTATCTTCCGGAACGACGCCTATGTGTGTGGTTACGACACCGCTGCCGAGCGCTTTGGCAAGGTCGGCAACCTGCTTGGAGGCGGGTATTTTTTGCTTGTTTTCTTCTTCGGATTCGAAGCCGTGTCCGCCGAAATCGCCGCATACCGCCGAAACGACAAGGTTACGCTCCTTCAGCTGTCGGTTGGTGATAGCGATTTTTTCCGGAGTGAACGAGGAATACAGCATTTCTCCGCCGGTTACGTAAAGCTGAATGCCCTCCGCGCCCACCTCGACCGCTTTGTCGAGCGCTTCTGCGAACGGAGTTCTGAACGAATCGGTCATCACTCCGATTTTAAATCTTTTTGCCATGATTATGCCTTCCTTTTATTTGTTTTTTATATAGCAAACCGGGTATCAGAACAGAAAAATCTGGAATACATAAGCCAATACCGTAACTATCGAGGCGGCCGTCAGCACTCCGAGCGTTATGGCGGGGAGAGATTCTTTCATTTTCAGCTTGAGCGTTATGGCTATCAACGCACCCGTCCAAGCGCCCGTGCCGGGAAGAGGTATCGCCACAAAGAGCCAGATACCGAAAAACAACGCCGCTTTCATTTTCGCAACTTTTTTTTCGCCCAGGGAAAGAATCCATCTGAAGGGGATGCCGAATTTTCCGAATTTTGCAAAATATTCCAGCACCCTGCGACCGTAAAGAATCAAAAAGGGAATAGGTAAAAGGTTACCGATAACGGCGAGGGTAATCGTCAGAGGATAACTCAGCCCGAGATTGATGGTTCCGACAGGAATACCGCCGCGCAGCTCGATAACCGGAACCATGCTTATCAGCAGGACCCAGAGACTTTTAAGTATCATATTCATACTTCCGTTATTTTAAATTGAATACATTATATATGTATCTGTGCTTTATGTCAAGTTATATATTGTGTTTTTTATTACTCCGATAAAATTAAAAACTTCATTGCGGCAGCGTGAGCTTCTAAGCTAATTCTTATGTTAGGGTTAACTTTAGCCTTAACTGCAATCAGATATCAATGCCGCGTTTTGTCATATACGCGTTTATTTTTTCAAGCGCCGTCTTTTCTATTCGTGAAACATAGCTCCTTGAAATACCGAGAGCGGCGGCAACCTCACGCTGCGCCCGGTATTTTCCGTTGCCGTCAAGTCCGTAGCGCATGGCGATAATTTTCCTTTCGCGATCGGTAAGCGCTTCCTTTAACGCCTTATATACAAGGGTTGAGCGTATGCGCATATCGATTTCATCGACAATATCGTCGTCGCTGCAAAGAATATCAAGATATGTAAGGGGATTGCCCTCCTTGTCGGTATCGACGGGATCATTCAATGAGTTTTCAAGGGAATTCTTTTTCTGCGAGCGGAAATACATCAGTATTTCGTTCTGAAGGCATTTGCCCGCATAGGTCGCGAACCGCGCTCCGTTATCGATATCATAGGAATCGATAGCCTTAATCAGCCCTATCGTGCCTACGGATATCAGATCATCCTGGTCTTTATAGGATGTATAGTATTTTTTAACGATATGCGCCACCAGCCGCAGATTATGCTCTATCAGCGTGTTCCTTGCTTTCATATCGCCGCCCGCGGCTTTTATGAAAAGCTCTCTTTCAATTTTTTTGTCAAGAGGCGGCGGAAATGAACCCGCGTTCTGAGCGCGCAAAAAAAGCATAACCGCTTTTGACAGAAATGATATAAATAATGAAAACATAAAACGCCCATGCAAGTAATTAAAACATAAAGGAATAAATAAGCACGGGCCGCACCTGCCTTTCTGCCGGAATTATATTGAATTATATTAAGGTAACCTCTAAAAACTCCCATTAAATTTCGATTTGTAATACCATGTTCAAACATATTTGATATAATAGAAGCATCAAAGTAACAG
>JAQVQF010000197.1 GCA_028701715.1 Eubacteriales bacterium
CCCACATCGTTCTACCATGGATTCAAATGGATTTCTGAAACTATTGCAACTTGCTATTGCAATTTACGTTTTAAAATTATTTTAAGGTTTATTTCAGATATATTTTGTATAACCTTCAGTGAAGTTATTTTACGGGGGTATATATGTATATCATTAAAAACGCAGTTAAAAGCTTATCACGCGCCAAAGTCAGGAGCGTATTGATTTGTATTATAGTTCTTATAATATCCATTGCCGCCTGTATCGCTCTTTCTATCAGAGAATCGGCGGTAAAGGCAAGAGAGGATACTCTTGAAGGCTTATCGGTGACTGCCACAATTTCATACGATTTCACATCATTGATGAGAGAAACAATCGGCGGCGGCGGATTTCAAAAAGGCGGCGGCTTTTCGGGCGGCGGCTCGGATATGCTTTCATTTCAAAATAACTCCCTGACGCTTGACGAATACCTGACCTATACGGCTCTTTTAAGCTCGGGTGATTCGTATTATTATACATTATCCGCTTCCTTGGACACAGACGAAAGCTTCCTTCCTTATAATACGGAACCCGGAGACAGCAATACATCGGATGACAATTCCACCGATGATTCGTCGCAACAGCCCGACGATCCGGGAGGAAATTTCGGCATAGGCGGTATGGGTCGGTATAATCTGAAAGGCGACTTTATGCTTATAGGTTATTCCTCCGATGCGGCGTTAACCGATTTTATAAACGGAGTAAATACGATTTCAGAAGGAATGATGTTTGATACCGCGTCAGACGAGCTTGAATGTGTCGTTTCCGAAAATCTTGTGCTCTGGAATCAAGCTTACGATATCGATATAAGCGTCGGGAGTTATATAACTCTCATTAATCCGAGCAACGAAGAAGAAAGCTATACTTTAAAAGTTGTCGGTATTTTTTCGGGCGATAATGATTCGGAATCAAGCGTTTTTGCTTCAACCAATTCATCCAACTACATATATGTCAGTTACTCCGCTCTGAAAACGATAATAAATTATTCGGAAGAAAACGCAGTGACGGTGGAAAGCACAAGCGTATCCGGATTAGAGACAAGCTCCGCGCTCACCTCGGAATTATCGTTTGTATATTCCTTTGCTTCCACGGATTCTTATTATGCGTTCGCTGACGGTGTGTATGATATGGGGCTTGACGACGGTTACACCGTAAGCTCAACGGACCTTGAAAATTATGAAAAAAGCCTTGAGCCGCTCAATGAATTGTCTTCTTTCGCACAGTGGTCGCTGCTTGTTGTGTTCCTCGTCGGCGCGGTGATTTTAGTTGTTCTGAGCATATTCAACATCCGCGATCGTAAGTATGAAATAGGCGTATTAACGGCTATAGGTATGAAAAAGTCAAAAGTTGCCTGCCAGTTTATGTGTGAGCTTTTTATAGTGACGATATTGGCGATACTAATTGGCGCGATGATAGGAGCGGCGGTATCGGTGCCTGTCTCCAATGCGCTGCTCGAAGACAGAATCGAAAGCAACGAAAGCACCGCAAGTACCGTAAGCAACAGATTCGGCAGAGACACCGACATGACAGGAAGGCCGTCTCAGAACGGAGAAATCTCGATGCCGGATGCTGCAAATATAGACACGAACAACCTTTTAAACAGAACCGGCGGCTCTGTCAGCTATTTCAGCAACGTATCCTATTCCACGGATCTTAACGTTATACTTGAATTGATAGGTATAGGCTTGCTTTTGACTATTGTTTCGAGCCTTACGGCTGTTGTGTCGATAATGCGTTACGAACCGTTGAAAATTCTTTCAAACAGAGATTAAAGGGTGGAGAAAATGAGTATTTTAACTATTGAAAATCTTGGATTCCATTATGACGGAGTAAAAATAAACGTGTTCAACGGCTTGAATTATGAGTTCGAAGCAGGGAAAATATACGCGGTGATGGGTAAATCCGGAGCCGGTAAAACGACGCTGCTGTCGCTTCTTGCCGGACTGGCAAGCCCGACTGAGGGGCGTATACTTCTTGACGGAAAAGATACGGCGAATATCGATAAATACAATCTCAGGAGTAAGCATATAGGCGTTGTGTTCCAAAGCTATAATCTTCTTCCTCATCTGAATGCGTTTGAAAATGTATTGCTTTCGATGGATGTTTCCGGTAAAAAATATAAAGACAAAAAAGATGAAGCGTCGGAAGCTCTGGAAAAGGTCGGAATCGAAGACGACGAGATGAAGAGAAAAATATTAAAGCTTTCGGGAGGTCAGCAACAGCGCGTAGCGATAGCGAGAGCGCTTTCGTATGATCCCAAGATAATTCTTGCGGACGAGCCGACGGGTAACCTCGATGGCGAAACGCAGGAAGATATAATGGATATTTTCCGTATGCTTGCCGACGAGGGTAAATGTATTATCATCGTGACTCATTCGCCGGTTGTGGCAAACAGAGCCGATGTAGTATATCAGCTTGTAAAACCCGCGGCCGTGAAGCAGGTTAAAAGAAGCAGAGAAAAGGTTAAAGCATAAAAATAATCAATAATTTATCGAAATAAATGAAAAAAAGCGGTTTCTTTTTAAGCAGCCGCTTTTTTTGCGTGTATATTTATGTGTTTTCGAAAAACCGTATAGATTGTCCGTTGAATATTATGAAAGATCGGTTATAAATCCCGCTATTGCCCAGTCCGCATGGTCGTAGTAGTTGTTGTCATAGGACATATCCGCGACAAGCGTCATTTTCATGGCGTTATCCGGTATGGTTATGATAAACAAATATGTGTTTCCGGTCAATATGACGTCGGAGGTTTCCGTAAGAACGCCGTCGATATAAACCGAAAATACCATTTTACATGAGATATTACCGTCGACAACCTCGTCGTCATATCCGGCGAGAGCGATAAAATATTCGGAATTTTCCGGTATATTAAACGAAATCCGTGAGTTCGCATGCGTACCGATCCCCTTGGAAAATTTAACGCCGCCGACCGAAAGGCTGTTGCCGTCTATGGATTTATCCCGCTTGGTCACGCTCCAACCGCAAACATTTTCGGTCCAGGTCAGATCGGAGGCATATATGTCGATCATATCCTCCTCATAATAGAAGAAGGTCTTTGAATTCAACCTGTATTCGATATTGCCGTATTCGATATAAGCCGTTACCGAAACGAGCATATCATCCTGCTTGGGCATTTTGAATTCCTCCGCCGCGGCTTTGTAGCCGGCACATTCAAGGAACACCGTATAATTTTCATTTTCAAGGCCCTTGCACTTAATGCTTACCGAATCACCCGCGCGTATCATCGACATGCCCTTGTCTGTGAATTCAACCGAAAAATCCCTGTTCCAGTTATTTATGGAACCGAGGATATGAACGTTTTCATATCCCATATACACGAGGGTTTGATACGCCTGTACGCTTCTTTTGGAAGACGAGCAGTAGACAATAATGTCGGCGTTTTTATCTGTAAGCAGGCTTTTTGCTTTGTTGATGATCTCGGTATGCGGGATATTTATACTGCCGTCAAGGTGATATTCGTCAAATTCCGCTTTCGTGCGCACATCGAGCAGAATCGCTCCTTTGCTTGCAAGCGAACGGGCGTCGAGCGTGCCTATCAGCGCGGACTCTATGGATACAAAGGAGCTTTCCGGATAATATTTGCATTCCGTACCGTCGGTCAGTGGAGTATTATCGTTATCCCATAAAAAAGCTTTAATTATACAGGCGGCGCTGCTCG
>JAQVQF010000198.1 GCA_028701715.1 Eubacteriales bacterium
TATATAGAAGGCATTTTCGATAAAATGGGTTACGCCTGCACCTATGTCCCGAAAGAAAAGATTATGGCGAACAAGGAAATGTATCGCCAAACATTGATGGCTTACATTGACAAGGGTATTCCTGTCATCCATTTCAAGGGAAATTACAGCATGATTTGCGGATATGAGGAACACGGTAATATCCTTTTAAACAAATGGCCGTGCAATAATGATTTAAATAAATTCGCGCTGGATGACGAATATTTTTCCGATAAAGAATTGAGAGGTTGGATTTTCGTCGGCGAAAAAAAGGAACAGAAAAAGCTTGCTGATATTTACCGGGAAGCTGTTTTAAAAATGCCCGAAATCTTAACAACGGAAACCGATAAATATTACTTTGGAGCAAAAGCTTTCCGCGCATGGGCCGACGATATAGAAAACGGTTTTTATGACGGTAAAACGCAGAATGAAGTTGATTTATGGGGAACGCATACGAGTTTTGTCTGCGATTTTGAAACAATCGCGGCACATGCGCATGAATTTTTATCGAAGGCACTTGCTTTGACCTCTGACTTGGGTTTCATTTCTGAAATAATCCCCATGTTAAGCAGGCAGGGCACATATGCGAATGGCGGTTTGGAGGAATTAGGCGGCGGGTTTAATGTCACCCTTGCAGTTTTGCAGGATGTTGAAAAAAGAAAAATGATTGCAGACAGACTTCGTGTATTTGCGAAAAATATGGATGAAATTGTGCGGTTGCTGAATGAAGGGATGTCTTGACGACTGCTCGCATGATGGGAATTACCTTTTCGGTTATATGTTCTCTGCGGACGTAAAAGCTAAAGATTTTATCATAGAAAAATAATTTCCAAAACACCTTGACTTTGCCGTTGGGGAATAGTTTATACTTAACTTAATGATTGGCATAATCATTAAATTTATCATACCAACGGAAAGGAAGCATTTTCATGAATGAATTAGCGAAAATTAGAGATATATCAATAAAATATGATATATCCGCTCGCACTCTCAGATATTATGAGGATATGGGATTATTAACAAGCACCAGGGGTGATGACTATGCTTATCGGCTGTACGACAATGCTGCCGTACAGCGGCTTGAGCAAATCCTGATACTGCGTAAGCTGAACATCAGCATTAAGGACATCCGACGCATATTTAATACCTCCGGCTCTGAGGTTGTTTTGGAGGTGCTTGGGAAAAAGGTGGATGCCATTGACGAGGAAGTTTCCCTCCTGCACGAGCTCAGAGAAATCGTCCTTGAATTTATACGGCAGATTGAGCAAGCCGATTTCGGCAAGGAATCTGATGTCAAGCTGCTATATGAAAGAGCAAAGGAAATAGAAACACATATTGTCAATGTGGATTATGTGGGCAATTCGGCAAATGTAAATCGTCTGCTTGAGGTTACGGAAAAGCTTGCGGTTACCCCTGATATAGTTGAAAAACATTCATATTGCTATTTAATATTCAATTTAAAGGACAGAAAAGATGTTGTCGAGGCCTGTGCTTTATATAGCGAAGCGTTTGGCGCGGAAAAAATATCGGAGGACTTTTCTGCGAGCGATTGGATAGACGGTTGGATTGGTATAGATATAAAAATATTTAATTTTGGAATATTCGTTCAATCGGTCAGCGATGCGCCGAGGGGCGGTTGCTGTATTCATTTTGACAACGAGGAAGATTTAAGAAAAGCATATGATTTATTGTCAAAGGAAGCGGAAGAATGCCATCTTCATTTGGATTGGCATTGGACGCCTTTGTCCGCTGTTATTGTAGATAAATTCGGTGTGAACTGGCTGTTTTGTGTTTGATAAATAAATATATTTCCAATCTCCTCTTAACCCCTACCTTGTGTAAGGCTTTATACTGAAGCAAAAAGCAAAGGAAGGTGTCTCAGTTATGCAAACGAATAAAAATTCGCTGATATAAATAGGCTATGTCATAAAAAAATTGGATTTCACACAAATCCCTGTATAATTGGGAAAGCGCGGGCATATTAAAATGCAACCGCGCCGAAGAAGATTATCGTTATTACGTGTTCTAAAGGTTTTGAAAAATAAACACCCGGGTTTTTCGTTTTATTTTTCCCACAAGATGGTACAAATATATTTCTTTTTACTGTCAGAGGGTGTCTTGAGCTTTCCGTTTTTCATAAGCAGATATAAAACCGTGTTTTGCGGGTCGTAGCTTGTCAGATAATGATTGCGTTCGTTTTCACAGATAAAGTCCGGAATCAGCTTTTTCATATGCTCGACATACCCGAAGAAAACCTTGTCAATCGCATCCCGGTCAAGCTGTGCGTCCGCGTATTTTTTCAACACCGCATCGAGCTTTCGCGCCTGTTCGGCGTTGAAATACGGGACAAGCAGCTTAAATCCGTCGTCTTCGCGCACCGCGTAACCCTTCTTAACCAGCTCCGCTATGGCGGATTTATCAAATTCATTCGGTTCGGAATTTTCAACCTCAAGCGCGCATATGCGTCTGATTGCCGATATATCGTTCGCGGTAAGCGTCCGCCAATCACACAGGAAAGGCGAATCCAATTGAAACGCATGTACATTGATTGGCGTTAGATTCATGCCCTTGATTCCGCAACCGTTGGCGGTTTTAAAGAAATCCATAAGGTCATCACCGATCATATCGGCCGATTTCAACACCTCATCGGCGGAAACCGCGCCTCTCACCCAGTGGCGTGTCCCGTCAGGACGTATGGGCGAACCGTGTTCAAGGCCTAGGGACTTTATCATACGGCAATCGGTTTCGCCGATTTCGCTCATCATAAAGTACAGCATTATATCCCACATCAGAATATCGTCGCTGACCGTTCCGGTAAAACCGTTTTGCGTTATTTCCGTAAACGCGGACTTTACAACATTGTAATAAGCAAGAGCTATCGGCATGGTTTTCTCAAGCTGATATCTGCTGTGCTTGATTTGGTATCCGGCGTCACGTATAAAAAAGTTTGTACGGTATTTCCCTTTTTCGCTTTTTGTCATGTATTCCATCGAACACAGCTTATCGAGCTTGTCTTCGAGATACACGGCGGCGACGCCGAGCGTGCGGGATATTTCCTCGATCGCAAGCGCAGTGCCGAAGCATACACAGCAGATATTTTGCATAAGAGTGTCGCTTTTCAGTTCATGCATTATATCGTTGTTTTCCCAGCCGTAGTGACCTACCGAAAGCCGTACCGGACGATAAATGTTATCGTTTCCTGTCAATTCAAATCGCTCCTTCAATTCATTTTTTGCTTTATGAAGATGCCACCTTACGGTGGCGGCGGGGATACCGAGAAAAGCTGAAATTTCCTCTCCGCTCTTTCCGTCATAATAAAAGAGAATAATCGCTTCGCGGCGGATTTTACCGAGATACATTATCTCTCTCCTCAGCTTGTCGCAAAGCTCCGCGGCAATGAAATCGTTCTCGACGCTGCAGTCGTCTTCGACAAAATCAATGCATTCGTTTCCGCACAGGCTTTCGCGGTGAGGCTTGTTCTTGCGAAGATATTTCGACCATGTGTAGCGGCATATTTTATATATGTACGCGTCCATATTGTCGATTTGCTTTTCGGGAAAAGCGATTCCGCAAAGAGCGAGAACGATTTCCTGCGATAAGTCGTCGGCTTCAAATGTGTCACGGGTTTTGGAATATGCGAAGCCGTATATCTTCTTTGCATATTCGGAA